>JALZOI010000479.1 GCA_030857245.1 Myxococcota bacterium | reverse complement strand
GCGCGGCGGCCCCGGGACCGCCGAGCGGCTGGCGGGTCGGCTGCAGCGGCTGCACGACGCCGCCGATCCGCACGCCGACCTGCTCGCCATCGACGACGAACATCGCGAGCTCGGGGTGCTCGAAGCGGGTCTGCAGCGCCGTGATCAGCTGCGCGAACGAGACGCCCTGCAGATCCGAGAGCGTCTCGGCCTGGTGGATCATCATCGGCGGCGGCCCCTCGACGACGTACTCCTTCAGCACGAAGGTCAGGACGTCGAGCAACGTCTGCTGGTCGGCGTCGGCAAACGCCTCGCGAACGTTGGTCGCGATCTCGCGGAGGTCGGGACGGGACGGCATATCTCCCTTTACTCTAGAACGTGGCGCCGTCGAGGTCGGCGCCCGTGGTCTCACAGCCGACGAGGCGGACCCCCGTCAGATCGGCACTGCAGAGGTTCACGCCGCGCAGATCACAGCGCACGAGCACGGCGTTGCGCAGCACCGCGCCGTAGAGGTTGGCGCGCTGGAAGTCGACGTCGAACAGCGACGCCCCCGTCCAGTCGGTGCGCGACAGCGAGACCGTCGCGTGCGAGTAGCCATCGAACACGGTCTTGATCAGCACCGCTCCCGAGAAGTCCGCGCTGTAGAGCTCGGAGTCCTTGAACGTGCAGCTCTGGATGCGGGCGCGATGCAGCTTGACCCGCGCCATCCGCACCGGCCCGAGCTCGCAGCGCAGCAGCTGCGCGCCGCTGAGATCGAGCTCGGTCAGGTCGCAGTCCTTGGCGCGCACGCGGTTCCACAGCGCGCCCCGCCACTGCGAGGTCCGCAGGTCGCTGAGCCGGAGCTCCGCACGCTCGAGCCGGCTGTCGTCGGCGTCGGCGCCCCGGAGGTCGAGCCGCTCGAGGGTGACGCCGTCGAGGTCGACGCCGCGCAGCCCGACCGACGGCGCCGCGAAGCCAGCGATCGTGCGCCCGACGAGCTCGTCCTCGGACGCCAGCCGCTCGAGCTGGACCCGGGACTGGACGACACCGACGTCGGCGCTGGGCTCACTCATGCCGGCTCATCGCCGACGAGGATACCGCGAAACCTCGGCCCGGATCAGGCGCGCCGCGCGTTGCCGTTGCGCCAGCCGTGCGTGCGGACCGCGTCGCCCGCCATCTGCAGCACGCGCTCGCGGATCTGCTCGATCGCCTGCTTGAATCCGTCCTGCGCCTTCATGCCCTCGGACGCCGCGTTCGCGGCCTCTCGCGTGCTGCCCGCGCCGGCGAGCTCCTCGGCCTCGACCGCCTCGGCCTGCTCCTCGTCCTCGTGCGTGAAGTCCATCGCACCATCGAAGGTGCCCTTGCGATGGAGACCGCGCTGGGCCTGCGCGACGTGCGTGAGCTCGTGGGCGAGCAGCGCCTGGCCGGAGCTGCTGCCCATCGACTTGTCGGGCGAGCCGCCCATGAGGATCATGCCGGTCGAGCCGATCGTGACGGCGTAGGCCTCGCGCCGGCGGTTGAACTCCTCGGCGAACTCGCCGCTGTACACCCGGACGTGGCTCAGATCGACGCCGAACCGCTTCTCGTACTTGGCGCGGACGCTGTGCTCCAGCGACTCGCCACGCCCGGCGCGCCGCGACACCATACGGAGCAGGCGGTCGGGGTCGTACTTGCGGGCGAGGTCGTCCGACAGGTCCTCGGCGCGGACCTCGGTCTCGGTCGCGAAGTCGCCGGTGGGCTGCTCGGGATCAGACACGTGGTCCTTGTACGAGGTCAGTCATCCTTGCCTTCCCCGCCGCCCGACCACGTCGAGACGTAGCCCTCCGAACCCTCGTAAAACTCCGCGGTTTTCTCCACTTCCAGGATCGCCGCGTCGCCGCCGAGCGCCTCGTCGAGGAACTTGGTCTCGTCGAAGCAGCTGCCGCCCTTGACGCCCTTGACCTGGTACGTCACCTCGCCCTTGGCGTTGATGACGATCTCGATCTCCTTCTTGACGGACATGGCTATTCAGCTCCCCACTTGCGCACGACGAGGCGGATCGAGCCGTCCTCCTCGTTGACCTCTTCCTCGACGGCGTAGCCCTTGTCTTCGCAGGCCTGTTTCACGTTGTGATACTGGTAGCGCTGGCTGAGCTGGTGCTTGAACTCGTCCTCGGAGACACCCTTCGTCGTCTCGACGCCCCACCAGTCCGCGGTGATGTCGAAGGTGCCGTCGGCGTTATCGACGACCCCGACGTCGTAGCGCCCCATGTCGACGGAGATCGCGGCCTGCAGCTTGTCCCCGCGGTAGCCGCGCACGTTCACCGACTGGCCCTGCTCGGCCTCGGTGTACTGCAGCTGCATATCCGCGAGCGCCTTCTTGATCGCTGCGAGGTTCGTCATCTTCAGCGCGCACTTCGTGAAATGCGACATGTCCTGGCAGTGTACCCCACACCCCCTCCGCGCGCTGCGCGGGATGGAGTAGCTTCCCGTGATGTCCAACGAAGACCCCATCATCGTGTTCGAGGGGACCCAGGTGCAGGCCGAAGCGCTGCACGCGATGCTCACCGCGCGTGGCGTGACGTCGGCGGTGACGCGCGACCGCGAGGTCGAGGGAGGGACGGCGCCGATCGAGGCGATGATCCTCGTCCCGCCCGAGCAGGCCGAGGAAGCCCGCGACCTGATCGCCGACGTCGCGTCCGGCGCGGCGACCCGCATCGAGTAGCGCGCCGCTACAGCTCGATCTTGCGCTCGCCCTCGTCGGACGACGAGCCCTTGTCACCGAGGTTCGAGCTCGGCGCCCCGTAGCGCGCCATCCAGCCCTCTTTCTTGGAGCCCCCGCGGCCACGCACGGCAGCCATGCGCGCGCGGGTCCGTGCCCACTCGCGCATGTTCTCGATCTGCTCGCGCATCGTGATCGCGAGCGGCACGATGTCCTTGAGCGTGTTGAGCAGGCCCTCGGTGCTGAGGTCGTTGCCGGTGTCGAACGCGTCGTAGAGCGACGCGATCACCGCCTGCTCGAGCTCGGCGCCCGAGTAGTCGACCGTGGCCTCGACGAGCTTGTCCATGTCGAACTGGCCGGGGTCCCGCTGCTTCTTGCGGATGTGGATGTCGATGATCGATCGGCGATCCTCGCGATCCGGCAGGTCGCAGAAGAAGATCTCGTCGAACCGACCCTTGCGGAGCAGCTCGGGCGGCAGCTGCGACACGTTGTTCGCGGTCGCGATCACGAAGACCGGTGTCGTCTTCTCCTGGAGCCACGTGATGAACGAGGCGAACACGCGCGACGTCGTACCGCCATCGGTGGAGCCCGATGATTGCGTGCCCGAGAAGCCCTTCTCGAGCTCGTCGATCCACAGGATGGCGGGCGCGATCGCCTCGGCCGTCTTGATGACGTTGCGCATGTTCTCTTCCGACGAGCCCACGAGCCCGCCGAAGATCTTGCCGACGTCGAGGCGGAGCAGTGGCATCTGCCAAAGCGCGCCAACCGCCTTCGCGGTCAGCGACTTGCCGGTACCGGGCACGCCGATCAGCAGGATGCCCTTCGGCAGCGGCAGCCCGAAGTCGCGCGCGCGCGAGCTGAACGCGTTGCGGCGCTTGACCAGCCAGTCCTTGAGGATCTCCATGCCTCCGACGTCGGAGAACTCCTCGCGGTGCTCGTAGTACTCGAGCAGCCCGCTCTTGCGGATGATCTGCTTCTTCTCCTCGAGGATCGTCTCGAGATCGAAGGTGTGCGTGCGGACCGCGCTCTTCGAGAACACGTTCTCGGCCTCGACGAGGGTCAGCCCGAGCGCGCCCTCGACGACGCGCTCCATGAAGCCGGGGTCACTCTCGATCTGCTGCTGCGTCGCCGCCGGCAGCGCGGGCAGCACGCTGCGCGCGGCCTGCTCGATCTCCTGGCGGTTCGGCAGCTCCCAGTCGAGGATCGCGGCCACGCTCTTCTCGAGCTCGGGTGGCACCTTCGTCACCGGCGAGAGGATGAGCAGGCTCTTCTTCGTCTTGCGCAGCTCGGTGGCGGCGTCGCGCAGGCGGCGAATCACCGCCGGCTCCTTGAGGAAGGGATGGAAGTCGCGGAGCACGAACAGCGCGCGGCCCTCGGCGCGGATCACGTGATCGATCGCCTTCATCGGGTCCTTGACGTCGCGGGTGCCCTGCCCGTTCGCGATCGTCTTGAAGCCCTCGGTGATCGACCACACCTCGAGCCGCATCTCGCGCTCGATGCAGAGCTTCTTCAGCGAGTCCTCGACGCGCGTCTCCTCGGGAGACGTGATCCAGACGAGCGAGTAGCGCGCCTTGATCAGGTCGGCGATCTCGCTCTTGCTGCTCCGCTTGTGCTCTATCGTCATCGATCTCCTGCTTCGCGTTCCTACGTGACGTCGGCGAGCTCGCGGAGCCCACGCAGCGCGCCCTTGGCGGTCTCCGCATTGTCGACGAGCGCCTCGACCGCATCGGCGACCGCCTGCATGGTCTCGGCGTCGGCCTGCATGTTCGGCAGCTCGCCCTGCACGAGGACCATGTTGTTCCGCATCTCGGAGAGGATGTCGTTGATGGCGTCGTAGACCTCGCGGGCCGCCGTCGCGATCGCGGGTCCGGCGACGGGCGAGCCGGCCGCCTCGACGATCGACTCCGCCTGTGCATCGGCGGAGGCGCGGGCGCGAGCGGCCTCGGCGCGCGCCTTCTGCGCGTCGGTCTTGCTCGCGTCGAGCTCGGCCTGCAGGCTCTTCATCGCGCGCTCGGCGGCGCCAGCCTTCTCGGTGGCCTCCTTGAGCTTGCGCTCGCCGGCCTCGCGCTCGAGCTGGAGCTCCTTGGAGTCGACCGCGGACGCGGTGTCCTTCGCCCTGGCCTCGTACTCGGCGACTTTCTTGCGCAGCCGGTCGAGCTCGCGGCGCGCATCATCGCCGCCGGTCGACGCGGTGTCGCGCGCCTTCGCGGCGACGAGGACCTCTTCCGCGGCACGGTGGCGCGCGATCTCGGCCTTGGCGAGCGCGTCCTGCGCCACGTTGCGGGCGCTCTCGGCGGCGAGCTTGCCGTGCTGTGCTTCCTGGAGCTCGACCTCGATCTGCGCGACCCGCCCCTCGAGCTTCTCGCGATCGCGGTCCGCGCGCTCGTACTGCTCGCTCAACCGCTCGCGATCGGCTTCGACCTTCTTGAGGTCGACGCGCGCTTCCTTGAGCTCGGTCGCCATCCGCATCATGTGATCGGGGTTCCCGCTGCCGCCGCGGCTCGTGTCGGTCTGGGCCTCGACGAGCAGCCGCCCGAGCCGGCGGTTCTCTTCCTCGAGCGCATTCGCCTGAGCGCTCGTGCGCGACGCCATCGTCGACGCCTCGTCGCGCTCCGCGCGCAGCTTCGCCGTCGCCTTGAGGTTGCGCTCCTTGTCGGCGCGCAGCTCCTTGATGACCTCCTCCTGCGAGATCAGCCCGACGCGCCGCTCCTCGAGCATGCGCTCCTGCTCGTTGATCACCTCGCGGAGGTGCTCGATCTCCGTGAGCTGCTCGTTGAGCTTCTTCCAGCCCTCGTCCTTCGTCCGCGACAGCTCCATGAGCTGGCGGTTGAGGTCCTCCATGTCCTCGCGGATCTTCGCCGTGTCCTCGACGGCACGCGCGGCCTGGCGCTCGCGCGCCGCCATGTTCTCCGCGAGCTCGCCGAGCTCGTTGCGCTGGCGAGCCAGGTCGTCGCGGGTCTGCTGGAGCTCGTCGCGCAGCTCGTCGGCGACCCGATCGTGCGCGCTGACCTGCTCCTCGCGATCCTTGACCTGCGCGCGCAGCTCCTCGATCCGATCGCGCAGCGTCGCGGCCTCGGCGCGCACGCGCTTGCCGTCCGCGACCTCGCGCTCGTACGACGCCGCCTGCTTCTCGAGCTCGACGCGGAGGTGCTTGATCTCGCCGTCCGCCTTGTGGGGATCGAACTCGAGACCGAGGTCGACCATGACCTTGTTCTCGGCGTCCTGGGCCGCGTTGCGCGGTCCCGCACCGGCGTGCAGCGGCCCGCCGCGGCCGAACATGCTCGGATCGCTGCGTGCGCCACCGGGCGCGCCGCCGCCACCGGGCATCCCGGGTGGTCCGCCATACGGCAGCCCGCCGCCCGTGCCGGGCATCGCACC
>JALZOI010000056.1 GCA_030857245.1 Myxococcota bacterium | reverse complement strand
GCGCCGCCGAGCCTGGCGGCATCGCCAGCGAGCTCGGCGGTCTCGCTCGCGCGGGCGAGCTCGCGTCCGCGCCGCCGCCGTACCGCGGGTTCTGCGTCGCCGTCCCGGACCGTGCGGCGCTGCGGAGCGCCGAGTGGCAGCTCGTGTCGTCGCTTCGCAAGGCCGCCGACGGGATCGCCGCGAAGGCACTCAACCGCAGCCTGTCCTTGCCGATCACGTGGCTGCTGCGCCGCACGCGCGTCCACCCCAATCACGTCACGTTCGTCGCCCTGGTCTGCGCGGTCGCGGGCGCCTTCGTGATCGCGCAGGGCGGCTACGGGGCCGGCGTCGCCGGGATGCTGCTCGTCGAGCTCGGATCGATCGTCGACGGCGTCGATGGCGAGCTCTCGCGGCTGCGGTTCCAGTTCTCGCGCGCCGGGCAGTGGATGGATACCGTCGTCGATGACCTCGCGAACGTTGCCTACATCACCGGCATCATGATCAGCCTGCACGCCGCCGGCCTCGACTGGGCGGTGCCGGTCGGGGTCGCTGCGCTCGCCGCCTTCGTGCTCACGCAGGGCACGCAGTACGCGCTGATCAAGCTCGTCTATCACTCCGGCGACCTCGCCGCGATCCCGTGGGCCTTCCAGAGCACCGCGTTCCTCTCGCAGCGGCCGCAGGGCCTACGCGGCTGGATCGGGGCGACGGCCCCGAAGCTGTTGAAGCGCGACTTCGTCGTCACGATGTTCGTCGTGCTCGCGCTGCTCGGGCGGCTCGACCTGATCCTCGGGATCTGGGCCGCCGGCGCGCTGATCTTCCTCGTCGTGTTCGGCGTCCAGTTCGTCCGCAATCGCGGGTCGCTGCGCCGCTAACCGGTGGGCCGCCCGGCTCGCGCCATGGTGGCGCGTGAGGATCCTCCTGGTCGATGACGACGAGGCGCTCCGGTGTGGGTCGATCGCGAGCGCGTCGCGCCGTGACGGCGGACGTCGCACCTCCACGAAGCTACTTGGTCGGTGCGGGAACGCTCGTGTCGGTCGTCTCGGTCTTGCGGACCGTCGAGCTGCCATCGGCCTGCTCGGTCGTGGTCTGGGTCGAGTCCGTGCTCTTGGTGTCGCCCTGGTCCGTCGTGGTCGTGGTCTGGGTCGAGGTGGTGGTGGTCGACTTCGGGGGCGCCTTCGAGCCGCCGCACGCCGCGAGGCCAGCGAGGATCACGAACGCGAGGGTCGACACGGTCTTGGCAGCTTGGAACATTGGCTGCGCGCATCTGCAAGGCCGGGCCCGCGACCACCTCGCACCCTTCACACGCCCCTCCTGGAGCGGTCGGGCTCTGCAACGGGCTGCGGAGAGCCGTCGATTCGCCAGTCAGGCCTTGGACAGGCCCCGGAGAGGCGCGCACCGTGGCTTCGCCAACGGGTATTGGCTCTCGCGCGCTCGGATGAAGCACGAACGCATGTGCGCAGGCGCTCGCTTGGCGCCCGACCGCGACTTTCACGTCCCGGTTCGCGCCAGCATGCCTTGCGGAGTCGTCGCGAGCTCGCCCGCTTCGACCACGGCTACGGCTTGCCCGGCTAGGGCTTGGGGCGTGGCTTCGAATACGAGCCTTCGTCGAGATCGAGATCGGCGTCGACGGTCTTGCGCCCGTCGCCGTAGAGATCATCGCTCGGCGACCAGCCCGAGCGCTTGCGGTCGGGCCCCGGATCCCGCGGCTGCCGCTTCGTGCGATCCGCGGGCGTCTGCTTGCGCTTCTCCATCGCTCCACCCTTCGTGGTGCGGCCCAGACGTGGGCCGAAACGAGGGCTCGGCGACCCGAAAGGGCCGCCAAGCACATGTCACTCGATCTGGTTCGTGACCCAGCTCTATCGATGTTTCACGACAGCTCCGAGGTGTCCGTCGGCACACTCGGATGACTCGGTCACGTCACCGTGTGGTGAAGATCTGACGAGTGATTTGCTCCCTCAGGTCTGGTCTCCGTGCACCTTGGATTCGAACGTCTCGATCCTCCGCTCATGGTCTTGGTCGCCCGTGCTTCGTCGCGCGGGTCGATGACCTCCAGCGTCTCTCGGTACGCGGCCTGTCTTCCTTTCGTAGACTTCCCTGTTCGAGCTTTGGTCTTGTCGCTTCGCGCTTGGCGGTCCGTTCCGACCGTCGAGCCCTCTGACTTCGATGAGGAGCAACCAGCGTGCCCCGGTTCCGGACATGATCCCGCCCATTTAGGATCTTGATCCGTGCGTCTCCGCTCCGCACGGTTGCTCGCGAGACCCCCGCGCACGATCAGGGTCGACGGAGGCCGCACGCGTGGGTCACGTGCCGCGGCGAGTCGGGCTACGGCTCGTCGGTCGATCGATGTCGATCCGGGCGCTCGTGGCCTCGTGGATTCGATGGCCGAGCTCCGCTGCCGTGGGCAGCATCATCGACGGCAGATCCCAGATCCGGATCGTGCCATCGCGCCCGCCGGTCACGATCGAGGACGGATCGCGCCACGCGACGCGATCGACCGCGCCGGTGTGGCCGCGCAGCACCCGGTGCCGGTGCGTGCCGAGCTGCCAGATCCGGATCGTCTTGTCGTAGCTCGACGACGCGAGCAGCGAGCCGTCGGGCGAGAACGCGACGTCGAGCGGGAGATCGGAGTGGCCGCGGAGGATGTCCACCCGCCCGCTCGCGGCGTCCCAGACCCGGACGGTGCGGTCCCCCATCGCGCCGGCGATCCGGTTGCCGTCGGCCGACACGGCCAGCCGGCTCACATGGTAGTTGCCGGTCGGCAACTCGACAGGGTGGAGCCCTGAAGCTCGCGCTTGATGCGCGAGTTGGAGCCCTGGAGCTCGCGCTTGATGCGCGAGTTGCGTGCCGTCGAACAGCGCGAGGCTGAGATCGCAGCGGCGGACCAGGAGCCGGTCGCGGACCTTGTCGAACTCGGCGTACGCGATGCACCAGGCCGGGCCCTCGCCGAGCGTGACCACCGTGCCATCGGGCTCGATCTGCTTCGCGGCGTCGCCGACCTGGACGACGACCTGGTTGCGAGCGCCGAGCGCGAAGCCACGCAGCGGGATCGAGCCTTCGATCAGGATCGTGCCTTCGCCCGTCGTGAGGTCCCAGCGCCGCAGGGTGCCGTCGAACGAGGACGTGAAGAGCTGCTGGTTGTCGCGGCTGAACTGCGCGCCGCTGATCACGTTGGCGTGGCCGCGCAGGACCACCGTGGGCCCGCTCCGATGGCGGACCTCGAGCGACGAGTCCGCGGCCGGCACGACGAGGCGCTCGCCGTCGGGTGACGTCATGCCGAGGCCGAGCCCGCGTAGCTCCTTGGCCCACGAGAACACCGGGACGCGATGGCCCGATGCCAGGTTCCACCACGCCACCTCGGTCGACGTCTTGACGAGCGCCCGGCCACCGTCGACCCACATGTTCTCGATCGCGTCGCCCTCGACGAGCGTGCGGGCGCCGGGCTGATCGATCGGCCACACCCGCGCCGTGCCGTCGAGGCTCGACGTCACGACCTGATGCTCGTCGTTCGAGAACCGTGCGCGGTAGACGTCGTCGTCGTGGCCGCGCAGCACGATCGAGGTCGCGTCGAACACGGTCCACACGCGGGCGGTGCCGTCGTCGCCGGCCGACAGGACGCGGCGCCCGTCGCGCGTCCACTCGAGCGTGTAGATCGCATCGGTGTGGCCGCGGAGCTCGCGGACCTGACCGGTGACGAGGTCGACGAGCTTGATGTCATGGAGGTCGCCGCCGACCACGAGCGAGCGCTCGTCGGGTGACCACTCGAGCTCGCGGACCTTGCCGTCGTACTCGAGCAGCTTCTCGAGCTTGCCGCCGGCGTACGGCACCCGCCAGATCGTCGCGCCATCGTGCACGAGCACGACGTCACCGCGCGGCGACATCGCGAGCTTGACGATGCCCTTGTCGGTGCGCGCGAGCGGGCGCAGCGTGTCGCCATCCAGCGCCATCACCTGGTTGCGCGTCGTCGTGATCACGGCGCGCGTCCAGTCCGCACCGGCGACGGCGCTGCGCAGCGTGGTCTTCGGGCCGAGCAGCCGCGGCGGGCTGCCGTCGAGCGGGACCTCCTCGGGCGCGCCGGTCTCGCGCAGGACGAGCAGCCGCGTGCCATCGGCAGCCAGCCGGATCGACGACGCCATCCGGCCGTTGCGCGCGATCACGCGGGACTCGCCCCCGTGGAGCGGCCACATCGTGATCTGGCCGAGCGAGCCCGAGGTGATCGCGAAGCGGCCGTCAGGCGACATCACGAGGAGCTCGGGTGCGGACTCCGCGGTGCCGAGCCGGGCCTCGCTGCCGGTGCGCAGATCGTAGGCGCGGAGGCTGCCGTCGCGGACCGCGGCGACGAGCGTCGTCCCATCGGGCGTGAACACCGCGTCGAACACCCAGTCGCCGGGGCGGAACACGTGGCGCGCGACTCCCGCGGCGATCGCCTCGTCGACGACCTCGAGGATGCTCGAGCGATCCTCGTCGGAGATCGCGTAGTCCTTGAGCCATGCGAGCGTCGCGGTCGGATCATCGCGCAGCGAGGTCACGGCCTGGAGCAGGACGAGCTCGCGCTGCCGCTTCTCGGCCTGCGCCTGCGCGTCGACGGCCCGGCTCCGCTCGCTCTGCGCGATGTTGCGTTCGACGACGACGCGGCGGAACGACTCGACGCCGATCGCGCCGAGCGCGACCGCGCTGGCGACCGCGACCGCGACGACGCCGCGGTGCTGGGCGAGCTTCTTGCGGAGCAACGACCATGCCGTGTAGGAGTGCGCGCTGACCAGCTTGCCGGTCTGGAAGCGGCGGAGGTCCTCGGCGAGTGAGGTCGCGTTCGGGTAGCGATCCTCGGGGCAGCGCGCCATCGCCTTGCTGACGATGGTCGCGAGCTCGCTCGGGACGTGCGCCACGGCGGCGGCGATCGGCCGCGGCGGCCCGGCGATCACGCGATCGAGCGTGGCCTGCGGCGTCGCGTCGTGGTGGGGCGGCACGCCGGCGAGCAGCTCGTAGAGCACGGCGCCGATCGCGTAGACGTCGGCGCGCTCGTCGACGAGCTCGCCGCGCGCCTGCTCGGGGGACATGTACGCCGGCGTGCCGACGACCTTGCCGGTCACCGTGGAGACGCCCGAGCCCGATCCGAGGATCAGCTCGTCGGTGGGCTCGGGGACGTCGCGCTTGCGGTCGCGCGCGAGCCCCCAGTCGACGACGATGGTCTCGCCGAACGCCCCGACGATGACGTTCGACGGCTTGAGATCGCGGTGGATGACGCCCTCGCTGTGGGCGTACCCGACGGCGTCGGCGATCGCGATGACGTGGGGCACCAGGCCGACGCGCTCGCGGAGGGTGCGGCGCTCGCTGATCAGCTCCTTCAGCGTGCGGCCCTCGACGAGCTTCATCACGTAGTACGGGTCGCCGTTCGGCCACCGGCCCGCCTCGTGGACCGGGACGATGCCGGGGTGCTCGAGGCGCGCGGTGATCAGCGCCTCGCGAAGGAACCGAGCCTCGTGCGCCGGTGTCGACGCCGAGCCCCGGCGCAGCAGCTCCTTGACGGCCACGGTGCGCCCGAGGCGCTTGTCGATGGCGCGCACCACGCGACCGAGGCCACCGCGTCCGTGCTCGGCGACCTGCTCGTAGCGCTCGGGGTCGTCGGAGTCGAGCTCGAGCTCGCGGGCTGGCGCAGGATCCCGACCCGACGGCGGTCCGTCATCGATCGCCGGGGACGACGCCCGGGGAGCCAGGGTTTCGGTGCGATCCGGGACCGGAGGGGGGGCCATGAGGTGCGTCTCGCGCGTGCTGACAACCCTGGCACGCACAGCCCAGATTCCCATGTTCGCACCCCGGTGGACAGGCACGGATCGATTTCGGATGTTTCTGTCATGGGCCCTCGGTAGAGTGCGCGCCCATATGCGAAAGCTCCTTGCAGGTGCGGTTCTCTGGAGCGCTGCCTGCGGTCCTTCGCCCCGGGACACCAGCGCGACCGACGCCGCGCCGCAGGCGGACGCCGCCGCCCCCCAGGACGGGACGGTCGTCACCGATACCTCACGGGTCTACGCGCACAGCGGCGGCACGCTGTACCGGCTCAACAACGCGACGCTCGTCGCCACGCCGATCGGGTCGATGACCGGCCTCGACGGCAACCTGCTCGACCTCGCGGTCGATCAAGACGACAACATCGTCGGCGTCACGTTCAACAAGCTGTACACGCTCAACGCCACCACGGGCGTCGCGACGCTGAAGGGGAACCTCGCCGCGAGCGCGGAGAACCTGACCAGCCTGTCGTACGTGCCGCACCTCGATCCCGCGATGCCCGACGTCCTGGTCTCGGCCAACGACGAGGGCAAGGTCTTCGAGATCAACACGGTGACCGGCACCGCCACCCTGAAGGGCAACTACGGCACGGCGCCCGGCGGCGCGCTGATCGTGTCGAGTGGCGATCTGTTCGGCGTCCGCGGCGTCGGCGTGTTCGCCACGGTCAACGTCGGCACCGACACGCAGGACTACCTGGCGCGCGTCGATCCGGCGAACGGCTGGAAGGCGACCGTGATCGGCAGCGGCACGGGCCACGACAAGATCTTCGGGCTGGGCTACTGGGGCGGCAAGATCTACGGCTTCGTCGACAACGGCTTCGACGTCGGCGGCGGCAAGATGATCCAGATCGACGCGACCACCGGCAAGGGCACCGTGCTGACCTCGGCGAACATCCGCTGGTTCGGCGCCGGCGTCGCCACCGACGCCCCGATCTTCGAGTAGTCAGCGCTTCGTGGGCTTGCGGCGAGCGTCCGCGAGCACGGCCTCGACGGAGCGCACCGTGATCGGGTGATAGCCCGGCCGGGCGCGGGCGAACGTCTGCTTGGCGAAGGCGAGGCCGTCGGGCGTGGTCACCAGCGCCTTGTAGATCGGCAGGATCAACTTGCGGCGCCCGACCCGCTGGACGAAGGCGCCGAGGGCGGGCCGCGCCGCGCGATAGCCGGAGCGCTCGGCGAGCGGGTACCAGCGCTGCGCGAGCTCGCCGTTCTGCGTGCGGTTCAGCGCGAGCGCGCGATCGAGCTCGCCGAGCTGCGCGGGGGCGAGCCGCGCGGGCAGGCCGTCGAGGAAGTACACGCGCTCCTGCGTGCTCCACCGCTCGACGCCGAGGCTCACGAGCGTCGCGGCACCGGCGAGCCACCGGGTGCGAGCCTCGCCGACCGCGCGCAGCCGCGGCGAGGACGCGACGAACGCGTGCTTCGGGATGCCCTCGCCGTCGATCCAGTCGAGGAGCTCGGTCTCGGTGATCGCCGTCGGGCGGCGCGGCAGCAGCTCGGCGCGCAGGAACGCGAGGAAGTCCTCGGTGGTCACGCTCTTGAAGGCGTGGCGGTCGAACCACTTGCGGAGGAACGGATCGAACACCGCGCGGCCGAACCGCTGCTCGAGCGTCTGCAGGAACCACTTCCCCTTCTCGTAGGCGACATCGCCGGTGGAGTCGTCCGGGTCCTCCCCGGGCGACGCGAGCAAGCGCAGCCGCTGCTGCGCCGCCGGGACCTTCGCGAGCTTCGCGCGCAGCCCGTCCTGGGTCAGCACGGTCTCGATCTCGGCGAGCTCCTTGCCGTAGATCGCCTCGACGACGCGGTTCTCGACGTACGTCGTGAAGCCCTCGTTGAGCCAGATGTCCTTCCACGTCGCGTTGGTGACGAGGTTGCCCGACCAGCTGTGCGCGAGCTCGTGCGCGATCAGGCTGACCAGCGAGCGATCGCCGACGAGGATCGTCGGGGTGATGAACGACAGCCGAGGGTTCTCCATGCCGCCGAACGGGAAGCTCGCCGGCAGCATCAGCAGGTCGTAGCGCCCCCAGCGATACGGACCGTACAGCGCCTCGGTCGCGACCACCATCTTGTCGGTATCGGCGAGCTCGGCAAGCGCCCCGTCGATGACGCTCGGCTCGGCCCACACGCCGACGCGCGCGGAGATCGGCTTGAACACGAGCTCGCCGACCGCGAGCGCGAGCAGGTACGCCGGGATCGGCTCCGCCATGCGGAAGCTGTAGTCGCCGTCGCGCACCGCCGCCGGATCGTTGTCGGCGCTCATCAGGGCCATCACCGACCGCGGGGTCCGGATCCGCGCCGTGTACGTGAATCGCACGCCCGGCGTGTCCTGCACCGGGATCCAGCTGCGCGCGTGGATCGCCTGCGACTGGCTGAACAGGAACGGCTGCTTGCCGCTGGCGGTCAGCTTCGCGGGCAGCCACTGCAGGCCCGACGCCCCCGGCGACGTGCGGTACGTGATCCGCACCTGCGGCGCGCGCGCCGCCGCGATCTCGAGCTTGCTGCCGAACACCGGGTGCGCCTTGCCGACGGTGAACTTCACCGGCTGCCAGGCCGCGCCATCGCTGCTCGTCTCGACCTTCGCGATCTTGAGATCGCGCGTGTCGAGCGCGAGCGTGGCGTGTTGCGGATCGAGCCAGTCGACGGTCAGCGTGGCGGTCCCGATCAGCTGCTTGGCCTTGAAGTCGACCCGCAGATCGAGCGCGAGGTCCTTCGTGCGGACCCGCGTGGGCTCGGCGTACGAATGCTCGTCGACGCGCCGGTCCGCGTGTGCCCGGCGGTGTGTGAGGGCGATCACGGCGACGAGGGACAGCGACAGGATCACCGGGCGCGCGAGCATGAGCGCAACGTATAGCGCGGACCGGCGGCCGGGGGAGGGAATGTCCGCCGGCGCGCCTGCTACGTCAGCGGCGCGAGCAGATCGTCGAGGTCGCGCTCGGTCAGCGACGCGGTCACGGCCTGCCCGTTGTCGAGGATCGAGTTGGCGAGCAGGCGCTTGTGGCGCTGGAGGCCGAGCATGCGCTCCTCGACCGAGCCCGCGGCGATCAGCTCGTGGACGAACACCGGCTTGGTCTGGCCGATGCGGTGCGCGCGGTCGGTGGCCTGCGCCTGGGCGGCGGGGTTCCACCACGGGTCGTAGTGGATGACGGTGTCGGCGCCCGTGAGGTTGAGGCCGGCCCCGCCCGCCTTGAGCGAGATCAGGAAGACGTCGGCGCGGCCGTTCTGGAACGCGTCGATCGGCTTCTGGCGATCCGGCGTGTGGCCGGTCAGCGCGACGTGACCGATGCCCCGCGCGAGCAGGCTCTCGGAGATCAACCCGAGCATGCGCGCGAACTGCGAGAAGATCAGGATGCGGCGGCCGTCGGCGATCTGCTGGGTGACGAGCTCGAGCAAGACGTCGAGCTTGGAGCTGCCGGTGACCTCGCGGGCCGCGTCGCTCTTGGCGATCAGCCGCGGATGGCAGCAGACCTGGCGGAGCTTCAGCAGCGCGTCGAGGATCGCGATCGTCGAGCCGGCGAGCCCGCGCTGGCGGATGTGGTTGCGGACGTCGGCGTGGGCGGCGACGCGGATGCTCTCGTAGAGCTCGCGCTGCGGCCCGCTCAGCTCGATCGCGCGCACCAGCTGGGTCTTCGGCGGCAGCTCGGGGGCGACGGCGTCCTTGGTGCGGCGCAGGATGAACGGCCGCACGCGATCGCGGAGCGCTTCGAGTCGGACCTTGTCGCCCTTCTCCTCGATCGGGATGCGGAACTGCATCGTGAACTCGTCCCGGGCCCCGAGCATGCCGGGGTTCAGGAAGTCGAACAGCGACCACAGCTCGCCGAGGTGGTTCTCGATCGGCGTGCCCGACAGGCAGACCCGGTGGCGGGCATCGAGCCGGCGCACGGCCTCGCTCGCCTGGGCATCCCAGTTCTTGATCGCGTGGGCCTCGTCGAGGACGAGCAGGTGCATCGGGATCGCCGCGAGCTCGTCGCGATCGCGCGCGACGATCGGGTACGTCGTGATCACGACGTCGTGCTCGGTCAACGTCGCCAGCTTCGAGGCGCGATCCGGGCCGTGGTAGATGCCGACCTTGAGCGTCGGCGCGAACCGCTTGAGCTCGCGCGCCCAGTTGCCGACGAGGCTGGTCAGCGTCACGATCATCGCCGGGCGGTCGAGCCGCTCCTGCTCCTTCTCGATCAGGATGTGCGCGATCGTCTGCAGGGTCTTGCCGAGCCCCATGTCGTCCGCGAGGATCCCGTTCGCGCCGTGGGCCCGCAGGTGCTGCATCCAGCCGACGCCCTCGCGCTGGTACGGCCGCAGCTCGGCACACAGGGTCGAGGGCATCGTGACCCGCGCGCCGCGGTTCGGGCCGAGCGCGAGCGCGTACGCCTGCTCGCGGATCTTGGTGTCGCCGACCCAGCGCAGCGGCCGGGTGCCGTCGTGGAGCGTGGCGCAGAGCTCGGCGATGATGGGCGCGCGCATCGCGGGCGCCGACACCTTGCCGCGATCGCGGTAGAGCTCGAGCAGCACCTTCGCGAGCAGCCGGAGCCGGGCGGGCGGGACCGGCAACCAGCGCTTGCCGTCGATCGGCACCGCCACGCAGCGGCGCACCGGCCGGGTCAGGCTCGTGAGGTCGCCGGCGCCGTCGATCAGGTCGAGGAGCGCGGGCAGCAGATCGATGCGGTGACCGTCGACCTCGACGCCGAGCTCGAGGCCGAACCAGTCGGGGCGCTCACCGTCGGGGAGCGCGGACGCGTAGAGCGGGACGTCGCCGCCGACCACCTGCCACGGGAACTCGGGGTCGACCTCGATGCGCCAGCCGAGGCCGCGCAGCTGCGGGATGGCATAGGCCGAGAACGCGCACAGCGCGTGGACGTCGCCATCGACCGCCACGACGTAGTCGACGCCGGTGCCCGGGGTGACCGCGCAGTCATCGAGGTGCGCGAGCTCGATCGCGCCGAGGCCTTCGAGCACCCGGCAGGCCTGGGCCTCGAGGTCGCGGTCGCGGCCCGCCCAGCGCGGATCGCCCGAGCGGACGCGGCGACCGATGTAGTCGAAGTCCAGCCGCAGCATCGCGGTGCGGATCTCGTCACCGTGCCTGCTGCCGTCGTCCACGAACAGCGTCTCGGCGAAGAGACGCAGGCACGGGGTGCACTTCGCGGGGGCAACCTCACTCCCCTGGCGGACACCGATCTCGGACGACATCTGTGTCGGTCACACTGCCCAACCTGGTGATCGCCGTCCAGTTTCCGGCGGCGTCCCGATACTGATCAGATGGATCGTGGTGATCCGGACACCCGCCCAACTACTTCGCGTCGAACACGTATTCGTGTTGCGCATCGCGCAAGACCAGCGTGCGCTTTGCGTCCGTGCCGCCCACGATCAGCTCGAAGCCCTGGGCGCCCGGCACGAGCGTCACGAACGAGATCGAGCCATCCGGGTACTGCTTGGTGCCGACCTCGCTCTTCCACTCGCCGAAATCGAAGACCGTCTTGTCACCCGTGCGCGTCACGGCGATCTCGCCGAGCACCGGGTGCGCGTACTTTGCGGCCAGCTTGGCCACGTGGGTCGCATCCGCCGGGACCGTCCACTGCTTGCGCTCGGCGACGCGCCCGGCGAAGTAGTTCTTCGCGGCGGCGGCGAGGTCGCGGTCGGCCTCGGGGTTGCCGTCGAACAGCACCTCGAGGAGCTTGCGCCGGAAGTGGCCGCGGATGAGCTGGCCGGCATCGCCGCTCGTCAGCACCACGGCACCGACGTCGTGCTCGGGCAGCCACATCATGTCGCTGTGGAAGCCGATGAGATCGCCGCCGTGGTTGACGACGGTGACGCCGAACCGGTCGTGCACGGTGAGGCCCATGCCGTAGCTCGTGTCCTTGCCGATGGCGACCTGGGGCGCGCGCCGCGCGAGCAGCGTGTCCTTCGCGATGTACTGCCTGCCGTTCGGCAGCTTGCCCTCGGCGAGCTCCATCGCGACGTACTTGAGGACGTCGTTGACGCTGCTCCATGCCCCGCCCGCCGGGCGTAGCGGGATCACCGAGTTATTGATCGCGTCCATCGCGACCGCGGGCTTGTCCTGGAGGTCGTGCGAGTGCGCCTTCGCGAAGTTCCCGCGCTTCGCCTTCCGGTAGTCGAACGTGGTCGCCGTCATCCCGAGCGGGCCGAACACGCGCGTCTGCATCGCCTGGTCGTACGCCCTGCCGAGCTCGAGCTTGGGATACGCGACATGGCCGCCGATGAAGCCGGCCGCGGCGGCGAGCGGGTTCGAGTACTGGAACAGCTCGCCGAACTTGCTGGTCGGCTGCATCGTGGCGAGCGTGGCGAGCGCGCCCGCGGGCGTCAGCGCCTTGTACTCGAGCAGCCACTCCATGTCCTGGCGCGGCATGCCGGTGCACGCGCAGATCAGGTGCTTGACCATGACCTTGCTCGTCGTGTCGGCGTCGCCGAGCTTGAACGACGGCAGCAGGCCCGTCGCCGTGCTCTCCCACGTCAGCCTCTTCTCGTCGACGAGCTTCGCGAGCATCAGCGTGGTCATCGCCTTGGTGTTCGAGGCGATCAGGTACTTGGTGTTGCCGTCGACCTTCGCCGGCTTGCCGAGCTCGCGCGGTCCGAACCCGCCGCTGAACACGACCTTGCCGTCCTGCACGATGCCGATCGACACGCCGGGCACGCCGAGCTGCTCCTGCGCGGCCTGCACGAACGTGCCGAGCGCGGCGATCCGCGCCTTGTCGAGCTTGTGCGCCGGCTTGCCCGCGAACGTCTCGCGCTCGAAGCCCTTCGGCAGCAGCTGCCCGGTGATCAGCCCGACCTGCGAGCCGCGCTTGTCGGCGACCGCGTCGGCGAGGTCGTAGATCACGACCGTCCACGTATCGTTCGCGAACCGCACGCCGGTCCAGACGCCGCGCTTCTCGTTCGGCGACGTGGTGTAGGCGTACGACGCGAGCTTCGTCCAGCCGTCCTTGTCGGCGCCCTGGTGGACGACCTCGAGCGGCCACTGCTTGGCGCGGCCGTACGCGGCCCACGCCAGCTCGACGGCCTGATCGGCGCTCTTCGCCTTGACGTCGACGAGGGCGACCCACGTGTCACCCTCGGGCGCCTGCAGCACCGTCGCCGGGCCCTTGACGCGGAGGCTCCAGCCGGCCGGCGCGATGAAGGTGTTGCCGACCACCGTGGTGCGCGGCGTGTCGGTCGCGATCTTCTCCCAGGTCGCCGCGGGCACGCCGGGCGTCGATGGCGTCGCGGGAGCCGCGGGGTCCGGCGTGGTCGCGACCGGCTCCGGCTGCAGCTCCGGCCGGACCGGCGCGGGCCCGGACGAGCAAGCGGTGAGGGCGAGCAACAAGGTAGGAAGGCGCATGCCGCGGACCCTACCAGAGCGGGGCAGCCCTCGTGACGGCGGCGACGGTGGACGCGAGGCGCGACGGGGCGCGACAGGGCGCGACCTCGAACCTCGCGGCGATGCGATCAGCGGAACGCGGCCGCCGGCGCGGCGCTGCGTCGTCTTCGCGAGGCGGTGGCGGGCGGTGGGGCCGGTGGTTCGACCGCTCGCGCGCGCGGCAGCAGCGGCGCGTCCGCGCGTTCATCGAGGCCGACCAGATCGAGGTGCGCGGGGTTGCTGAACGGATCGCCGGCCGGATCACCGACCGGGTCAGCGACCAGCGGCGTCCCGCAGCGGGCGCACGGAGCTCCCGCCGCCGTACCGGCGGGTGGTGCGAGGTCGCAGCGGGCGCACATCATCGACATGGCGTGGCACGCAGCGTACCGCGGGTCCGCCGTCGATCGAGCACGAGGGCGACGGACGTCTCGGACGCGCTGCGCTATGGTCCGCCGCATGACTCAGCCGATCCGTCGCGTCGCGGTGCTCGGAGCAGGCGTCATGGGCAGCGGGATCGCCGCCCACTGCGCCAACGCCGGCATCCCCGTCGTCCTGCTCGATATCGTCCCGCCGAAGGCCTCCGATGCCGACAAGAAGTCGAAGGCCGTGCGCGACTCGTTCGCGACCGGCGCGCTCGACAAGCTCAAGAAGGCGAAGCCCGCCGCGTTCACGCACCCGCGCAACGCGGTGCTGATCCAGACCGGCAACTTCGACGATGATCTCGCGAAGGTCGCGGACTGCGACCTCATCATCGAGGCCATCATCGAGCGGCTCGACCTCAAGCAGGCGCTGTTCGAGAAGCTCGAGAAGCTCGCCGCGCCGCACGCGATCATCGCGTCCAACACGTCGGGGCTGCGGATCGCCGACATGCTGGTCGGCCGCACCGCGCAGTTCAAGCAGAACTTCATGGTCACGCACTTCTTCAACCCGCCGCGCTACATGAAGCTCCTCGAGCTCGTGGCCGGTCCGGAGACGTCGGCGGACGCGAAGCTGCGCGCCGAGACCTTCGGCAAGGAGCTGCTCGGCAAGGGCATCGTGTGGGCGAAGGACACGCCGAACTTCATCGGCAACCGCATCGGCCTGCAGTCGATGATGACGACGATCCACCTGATGCTCGAGCGCGGCCTCGCGCCCGAGGACGTCGATGCGATCACCGGCATCCCGATGGCGCACCCGAAGAGCGCCACGTTCCGCACCGCGGACGTCGTCGGCCTCGACACCGTGGGGCACGTCGCCGCCAACTGCTACAACACGCTGACCGACGACGAGGATCGCGCCGTGTTCGCGACGCCGCCGTTCATCACCGCGATGATCGAGAAGGGCATCCTCGGCGACAAGACCAAGGGCGGCTTCTACAAGAAGGTCGGCCCGGATCTGCAGACGCTCGATCCGAAGACCGGCGCGTACCGGCCCAAGGGCGGCGACCCGGAGATCGCGAAGGCCGCGAAGGCGGTCGGCAAGATCGAGGACCCGAAGGCGCGGCTCAAGGCGCTCGTCGCGGTGCCGGGCCCGGTCGGTGACTTCGCGTGGACGGTGCTGTCGCGCAGCCTCGCGTATGCGGCCCGCCGGATCCCCGAGATCACCGAGTCGATCGAGGCGATCGACAACGCGATGAACTGGGGCTACGCGTGGGATCTCGGCCCGTTCGAGACGTGGGACGCGCTCGGCTTCGCCGTGACCGTCGACCGCATGAAGCAGGACGGCGTCGCCCTGCCCGCGTGGATCGACAAGATGCGCGCGGCCAATGCGACGTCGTTCTACGACGCGGGCGCGGCCGGCGCCCGCGTGTGGGATCCGCAGCGCGGTGACTACACCGCGCGCACCCTCGACCCGCGCGAGGTCACGTTCGACGCGCTCCGCAAGGGTGCGTCGCCCGTGCTCAAGAACAGCGGCGCCGAGGCGTGGGACCTCGGGGACGGCATCCTCGGGCTGACGCTGAAGACCAAGGCGAACTCGATCGACGCCGACGTCATCAAGATGATCCACGACGCCACCGAGCGCGCCGAGCGCGACTTCCGCGGCATGGTGATCTGGAACCAGGGCGAGTTCTTCTGCGTCGGCGCGAACCTGTTCGCCGTCGTCATGGCCGCGGGCCAGAAGCAGTGGGACCAGCTCCGCGACATGATCAAGGGCTACCAGTACGCGACACAGCGCATGAAGTACGCGACCGTGCCGGTCGTCGCGGCGCCGTACAACATGACGCTCGGCGGCGGCCTCGAGCTGTGCATGGGCTGCGATGCGGTGCAGGCCGCGTCGGAGACCTACTCGGGCCTCGTCGAGGTCGGCGTCGGCCTGATCCCGGGCGGCGCCGGGACGCTCAACATGCTGTGGCGCTCGCTCGAGAGCGTGCCGGAGGGCGTCGACGTCGACACCTACGCGTTCGTCACGCAGACGTTCAAGAACATCGCGCTCGCGAAGGTCGCGACGTCCGCCGAGGAGGGCAAGGCCTTCGGGTTCTTCCGCTCGACCGACGGCGTGTCGTTCGACCGTGCCCGCCAGCTCCACGAGACGAAGCAGCGCGCGGTCGGCCTCGCGAACGCCGGCTACCACCCGCCGATCCCGCGCGCGTACAAGCTGCCCGGCGAGAGCGGCATCGCGACGCTGAAGATGATGGTCAACACGCTCGTCGCGGGCAACTACGCGAGCGAGCACGACGCGAAGATCGCGATGAAGCTCGCCAACGTGCTGTGCGGCGGGCCGTCGGGGTCCACGCACGCGGTCACCGAGGACGAGATCCTCGAGCTCGAGCGCGAGGCGTTCCTGTCACTGTGCGGCGAGCCGCTCAGCCAGGCGCGCATGCAGTACATGCTCCAGCACCAGAAGCCGCTGCGGAACTGAGCCGAAGAAGGAGTTATCACCATGACCGAAATCGTCATTGCTGAAGCAGTTCGCTCCGCGGTCGGCCGCGGTCACAAGGGCACGCTCTCGACCAAGCGTCCGGACGAGCTCGCCGCCGACGTGATCCGGGGGCTGATGGAGCGCGTGCCGCAGGCGCGCGGAAAGATCGACGACGTGATCCTCGGCTGCGCGATGCCGGAGGGCGAGCAAGGCCTCAACGTCGCGCGGCTGATCGCGCTGCTCGCGGATCTCGGGCCCGACGTGCCGGCGCAGACCATCAACCGGTTCTGCTCGAGCGGGTTGCAGGCGATCGCCACGGCCGCGGGCTCGATCGCGATCGGGACGAACGAGGTCGTGATCGCCGGTGGCGTCGAGTCAATGAGCTACGTCCCGATGACCGGGTTCCACCTCTCGGCGTCGCCCGAGCTGATGGACAAGCTGCCGGGCGCGAACACGCCGATGGGCATCACGGCGGAGAACGTCGCCAAGCGCTTCGGGATCACCCGCCAGCAGCAGGACGAGTTCGCGTTCTGGTCGCAGCAGAAGGCGAAGGCCGCGCTCGAGAAGGGCGTGTTCAAGGACGAGATCGTGCCGGTCCGCGCGATCGGCTTCGGCGGTCAGGGCGGCACCGAGCGCGTCTACCGGGACTTCACCGTCGACGAGCTGCCGCGCCCCGAGACCTCGCTCGAGGGCCTGGCCAAGCTACCGCCGGCGTTCGCGCAGGGCGGCTCGGTGACGGCGGGCAACAGCTCGCCGATCTCCGACGGTGCCGCGATGACGCTCGTGATGTCGCGCGAGAAGGCGACCGAGCTCGGCATCCAGCCGCTCGGCGTGTTCCGCAGCTTCGTGACGGTCGGGGTCGATCCGGAGATCATGGGGATCGGGCCGCTGCCGGCCGTGCAGAAGCTGCTCGCGAAGAACAACCTCAAGATCGGTGACATCGAGGTGTTCGAGATCAACGAGGCGTTCGCGAGCCAGGCCGTGTACTGCGCCCGCGAGCTCGGCATCCCGGAGGACCGGCTCAACATCAACGGTGGCGCGATCGCGCTCGGGCACCCGCTGGGCTGCACCGGGGCGAAGCTGACGGCGTCGGCGCTCTACGAGCTCAAGCGCCGCGGTGGTCGCTACGCGGTGGTGTCGATGTGCATCGGTGGCGGTCAGGGTGCGGCGGGTCTGTTCTCGCTGACCTGAGCCGTGCTGGAGACGCTCGCGCTCGCATTCGGGCTCGCGATGGACGCGACCGCGGTGGCCGTGGCGCGCGGCCTCGTGGGTCACGGCCGCGAGGCGGTGGTGCTGCCGCTGCTGTTCGGCGTGTTCCAGGCGGGCATGGCGGCGCTCGGCTGGCTGCTCGGCATGTGGGGAGGACCGTACGTGGCGGCGTGGGATCACTGGGTCGCGTTCGGCTTGCTGATGGCCATCGCTGGCAAGCTGCTGCTCGACGCGTGGCGCGGCGGCGACGTCGAGGCGGCCGGTCGCCCCGCCGGGCTCGGGCTCTACCTCGTGCTCGCGCTGGCGACCAGCATCGACGCGGCGGCCGCGGGGATCACGCTGCCGCTGCTCGCGGTCGAGCCGTGGGTCTCGCTCACCGCGATCGGCGTGATCACCGCCGCGTGCTCGGCCATCGGGTACGTCGCCGGACGGACCGCGGGTCGGCGGCTCGGCGCGAAGCTCGAGCTCATCGGCGCCGTGCTGCTGATCGCGATCGCGGTGCGCATCCTCGTCCAGCACCGGTGATGGCGCGGCGCGGCGAGTCGAGCTAGGCTCGCCGCGTGCGTACAGTCATGATTCTTCTGAGCGCGGCCGTGCTGGCGCTCGGGTGCAAGGACAAGCCGAAGCAGCCCGCCACCGCGGGGTCCGGATCCGCGGCCGTCGCGCCGGGCAGCGGCAGCGCGGACAGTGCCGCCGGCAGCGGCGTCGCCACGAAGAAGCAGAACGAGCTCGTGCTGCCGAAGCTCGCGGGCACGCCGCCGGTGAAGACGACGAAGCCGATCGACAAGGCGAAGGCCGACCAGCTCGCCGCCCTCGAGTTCGACGGCTTCGAGAAGGATGTCCGGCGTGCGGACGATACGGGCCTCGACGTGCGCTACAAGACGTCGGCTCGCCCCAAGATCGCGGCGACCGTCAACGCGTCGAAGTGCTTCGACTGCCTGGCGATGGACCTCGCCGCGTGGAAGCCCAAGGTCGACAGCCTCAAGGTCCTGATCGGACCGGACCTGAAGGACCGCGCCGACACGACGTTCGATGTTGGCGCGACCGAGGTCAGCGGCGCGACCATGATCTGGTCGCACCATGTCGGCTACGCGATGGAGCCCGGCGAGGGCGGCGCGTACGCCAACGCGTACGCGCTGCACTACAACGACGGCGTGAACATGATCCGCGTCGTCTCCGAGTACAAGGATGACGTACCGGCTTCGCGCGCGGACATGATGGGCCTGACCCCGCGCGAGGACCTCGAGGCGGTGGCGAAGGCGGTCATGGACACCTTCGTCCACCAGTGGTGAGCGCGACCGGGTCGCGACGGCTGCTTACTTCTTGAGCGCGATCTTGCGGGGCTTGGCCTCGGCCTTCTTGCCGATGCTCAGCGTGAGCACGCCATGCTCGAGCTTGGCGTCGATGCGCTCACCGTCGGCCATGTCGGGCAGCGAGAAGCTGCGCGTGAACGAGCCGAACTGCCGCTCGTAGAGCGCGTAGCTCTCTCCCTCGCGACGCTCCTCGGCCTGGCGCGTGCCGGAGACCGAGAGGACGTTGTTCTGGACGTTGATGTCCAGATCCTGCTCGGCGACGCCGGGGACATCCGCGCGGAGCACGAAGGCGTCATTGGTCTCCTTGACCTCGAAGGCCGGGGAGAAGGCGCTGACCGGGCGACCTCCGAAGAGCGGGTCCCACGAGAGGAGCTCGCGGGCCATGCTGAACGGATCGCGATACCGCGCGACGCTGGTGCCCTGGTTGCCGCCGTTGCCGTTGCCGTTGTTCTGGGTGTTACGAACGAGAGCCATGGGAATCCTCCTGTGCAGGGAAGAAGAAACAGGTTTGCGTGCAGGCAACTCGATAACCACCGCCGATGACCGCGCAATGGGTTGACCTCGCGGCTGCCGGGACGCCCTCCACGAACGCAACTTCGCAGGCGCTAACACCGCGAGATCACAGTCGCGAATGAGGGGACGCCCTCCACGAACGCAACTTGCTCGGACCGCCGCGCCGACCTGGTCCGCGTGCCGGCGCGCTATCCGGCCGGGGTTCGCACGCCGCGAAGTCGCGTTGTAAGCGCTGTGTGAACCCCACATGGCGGTAGCCCAGCCGGCCGTCGTAGCGCCGGGTGCTCAGCCAGCGGAGGTCGACGCGGGCGGCGGCGGCGGGACTGTGATGTGGGACAGCGGCAGAGCG
>JALZOI010000478.1 GCA_030857245.1 Myxococcota bacterium | reverse complement strand
CCTCGTGCGCGAGCCTGACCCCGCGCCGTCCGCGCAGCCGTCCGCGCCGTCCGCAGGAGCCGAGCCGTCATGACCGCGTCCCCCGAGCCACGGCGCCGCCTCGAGCTGGCCTCGCCCGAGCTCCTGCACCGTCGGGAATGGCTCGTCGCCAACGGCCTCGGCGGCTACGCGTCGGGCACGGTCGGCGGGCTCCCGACGCGCCGCTACCACGGCATGCTGATCGCCGCGCTGCCGAACCCGGCCGGGCGCGTGATGATGCTGAACTCGGTGTCCGAGCAGCTCCGGCTACCGGATCGCTCGCGCGCCGATCTCGGCTGGGTCCACCCGGTGTTCGCGGCGGGCAAGACGATCGAGCTCGTCGGCTTCGAGCTCCAGCTCGGCTTGCCGGTGTGGCGCTACGCCGGTCACGGCGTGACGATCGAGCGCCGGCTCGTCCTCGCGTACGGGCACAACACCACGTACGTCGTGTATCGCCTGATCGAGGGCGGGCCGGTGCGCCTCGAGCTGCGGCCGGCGCTGCAATTTCGGGGGCACGACGATCCGGTCTCGACCACGCTGCCGGAGGCGTACTCGCTGCACGCCTACGGCGCACGCATCGAGGTCGCGGCGCCGCGGCCGCTGCCCGACCTGCGGCTCCACCTCGCGGGCGGCCGGCCGAGCCTCGTGATCGAGCCGATGACCGTCCCCGACATCACGTACTCGACGGAGGAGCTGCGCGGCTACGACGCGCGCGGCGGGCTCTACAGCCCCGGCCGGTTTCGCGCCGCGCTGCTCGTCGACCAGCCGGTCGCGCTCGTCGCGTCGACGGAGCCGTGGGAGACCGTGCGCACGCTGACGCCCGAGCAGGCGCTCACCGCCGAGTCCGAGCGTCGGCATCGGCTGCTCGACGCCGCGGCGCCGCAGGCCCGCACCGGCCCGGCCGCGGAGCTCGTGCTCAGCGCGGATCAGTTCGTGATCCGCCCCGTCGGGCGCCACGAGGATCACGTGCGGGCCCGCGTGACCGGCGACGAAGCGTGGACGGTGATCGCGGGCTACCACTGGTTCACCGACTGGGGTCGCGACACGATGATCTCGCTCGAGGGCCTGACGCTCGCGACCGGGCGGCTCTCCGAGGCCGCCGCGATCTTGCGGATGTTCGCGCACCACGTCCGCGACGGCCTCGTGCCCAACATGTTCCCCGAGGGCGCGAACGACGGCCTCTATCACACGGCCGATGCGACGCTGTGGTTCTTCCACGCGGTCGATCGCTACGTCCGCGCGAGTCGCGATCAGCGCACGCTCGCCCAGCTGTTGCCGACGCTGCAGGCGATCATCGAGGCGCACCTGCGGGGCACGCACTTCGGGATCGGCGTCGATCCCGCCGACGGCCTGCTCCGCCAGGGCGCCCCCGGCTACCAGCTGACCTGGATGGACGCGAAGGCGGGCGACTGGGTCGTGACGCCCCGGCGGGGCAAGGCCGTCGAGATCAATGCGCTCTGGTACAACGCGCTCCGCCTGCTGCAGGGCTGGCTCGACGCCGCCGGCGACCGCGACGGAGCGGCTCGCTTGCAGCAGGCGGCGGACCAGGTCCGGATCTCGTTCGAGCGCCGGTTCTGGAACCCGGCGACCGAGCACCTGTTCGATGTCGTCGACGGCGAGCACGGCGACGATGCCGCCTGCCGGCCGAACCAGCTGTTCGCGATCTCGTTGCCGCACCCGGTGCTCGGGCCGGAGCGCTGGCGCGCCGTGGTGACTGCGGTCGAGCGTGATCTCCTCACGCCGGCGGGGCTGCGCTCGCTCGCGCCGCACCACCCCGACTACAAGCGCAGCTACCACGGTGATCTCCTGACGCGCGATGCCGCGTATCACCAGGGCACCGTGTGGAGCTGGCTGATCGGGCCATTCATCGACGCGCGGCTCAAGGTCTACCCGGACGATCTCGCAGGCGCGCGGCGCGCACTCGAGGGCCTCGTCGCGCATCTCTCCGAGTACTGCATCGGCTACGTCGGCGAGGTGTTCGACGCCGAGCCGCCGTACGCACCCGGTGGCTGCGTCGCGCAAGCGTGGGGCGTCGCCGAGTTGCTGCGGTGCCTGCTGTTGACCGAGCGGTGACGCGCGTAGCCAACCGCCGCCCCGCACACCGAGGGAACCTGCGGTGGCCCGCGTAGGTCGGCGGGATCGTTGCGTCGGCGATCGGGCGTCGCGGACGGCACGGCAGATGCTTTCGATCTGTTGCAGGAGTAGTCGTGCAGAATCCAAACGAGAAGATCGTCATGCCCCGGGAGACCTCCGAGGCATCCACCGCCTGGCATGCGGAGGTCGGTGATCTGCTCGCACAGGCCGCGATCCTGTGCGTGCAGCATGGGCTCGACGTCGACACGTTCCTCAAGGGCGCCTGGTCCGCGTACGTCGAGGCGCGCCCCGGGCTGCGCGCTTACATCGAGGAGCTGCAGCTGCGCAACCAGCTCGACGAGATCCGCAAGCTCGGCCGCATGGGCGAAGCGTAGCCAGGCGGACGATCGGGCCTAGATCAGCGGCAGAAACTCGACGCCGATGAACGGCACGATCGGCAAGCCCGGCACGTCGGCATCGGCGCCCAGCGAGCCGTCGTACTCGCGGCCCTCGACGTTGTCGCGGTTGGTGGCGTTCTGGACGTCGACGTAGAACACGATGTCGCCCCAGCAGCGGTGCCACCGGCGATCGGCGCGCAGATCGAGCGAGATGAACGCCGGCAGGTTGGCGCCCCACGGATCGAGGACGATGGCGCCGTCGCGCACGGTCGTCGGCGTGTACGGATTGCCCGAGACGAGCTGCAGCCGCGCGCCGAACTTCCACTTCGGATAGGTCCGCGAGACCGCGACCTGCAGGTTGTGACGCTGGTCGAGCTCGAACGGGCGCCAGCCGACGCCGAGCCGCGGATCGTCGCGGCGCTCGGACTTCGCGAGCGTGTACGACAGCAGCGTGAACCACGGCCCGACGTTGCGCTTGATCGCGACCTCGACGCCGTAGCTGCGCGCGCGCCCGAGGTTCTCGCGGTAGAGCGCGAAGCCGAGCTGCTTCTCGAGCAGCAGCTCGAAGGTCGGGCCGAGGCCGCCGAGGTTGAGCTCGGGGATCTCGGAGCCTGCCTCGGGACGCCGCACGCGGATCCCGAGCTGGCGGCCGTAGCTGTGGAACCCGGTGACCGAGGCGAGGACGTCGCGCGGCAGCTCGGCGTCGAGGCCGAGCGAGAGCTGATCGAGGTACGAGCTGTCGAGGGCGGGGTTGCCCTCCTCGGCGTCGACGTCGCCCGGCGTCGGCGGCTGGTGGTAGCGGCCGATGCCCTGGCGCAGCGTCAGCGCGGTGGTGAGCCGCTGGTGGATCGTGACGCGCGGATCGACGACGAACTCGCGGGTCAGGCCATAGAGCTCGGCGCGCACGCCGGGCTTGATCGAGAATCGATCGCCGTCGATCGCGAACCGCGCCTCGGTCCACAGCGCGACGTCGGACCAGGACACCGTCGACTCGCCGTCGAGCTGCGAGTTCCCGCCCGGTGACTCGATGTTGACCTGGGTCTGCGCCAGGTAGCCGCTCGCGAGCTCGGCGCCGCCTCGCAGGTGCCCCCAGCGATAGTCGCGCAGCAGCTCGCCGCGCACGCCGGCGGGATAGAGCGGCCGCGAGAACTCCTCCTCGTCGCCCTCCTCGCGATCCGAGAAGGTCAGCCGGTTCGTGCCGAACCACGGCACGATGCGGAGCGAGGTCGGGCCCCACTGCCGGAGGTACGGCGCGGCGACCCGCACGAACATCGAGGTCACCGAGACCTCGTCGCTGGCGACCCGATCGATCGAGCCGAAGATCATCGGCGTGATCCGGCCGCGCTTGCGCGGATCGCCCCACGTCGTGCGGATCTGGAAGTCGTAGTAGCTGGGCAGCGGCGTGTTGTCCTCGACGAACGGCGCGGCGATCCGATCGAAGTACGAGCGCCGGAAGCCGATCAGGATCCCGCCGTCCCGCCACGGGCCCTCGGCCTGCACCGACGAGTCGAACAGGCCGATCGAGCCGCCCATGCGCCAGCGATCGGTGCGCGGCTCGCGGGTGGTCAGCGTGACGAGCCCGCCCTGCGCGCGGCCGTGCGAGGCGTCGAAGCCGCCGTTGGCGAGCGTCAGATCCGCGAGCATGCCGCTCGGGTAGAACGAGGTGATGCCGCCGAAGTGGAACGAGATCGGGACCTCGATGCCATCGAGGTAGACCGCGGTGTCGCGCGGCGAGGTCCCGCGCAGCACGAGCCCGCCGAACGAGAACGGGATCCGCGCGACGCCGGGCAGCACCTGCGCCGCTCGCAGGATGTCGTTCCCGGCGCCCGGGATCGTGCGGATCTCGTCGACGGTGAGCTGGTAGCGCAGCGCGCGCGTGTCCTCCGGCGCCTTGCCGGTGATCTCGATGACCTCGGCGCCGGAGGCGCGCTCGAGGCCGACGCGCACGATGCCGTCGCGGATCAGGACGGTCTTCGTGGCGTAGCCGGTCGCGACGACCGTGAGCTCGCGATCGGCCTGCGCGACCTCGATGGCGAAGTAGCCATCGACGTCGGTGACCGCGATCGTGCCGCGCTCGGCGAGCACCGACGCGCCGGTGATCGGCTGCGTCGAGCCCTCCTGCGTGACGACGCCACGCACGATCCGCGCAGGGGCAGCCTCGGCGAGGCCCGCCGCCGCGGCGACGCCTGCCGAGCACAGCAGGATCGTCGCGATGCGGCAGCCCATCACGCTGGGACCGCCGAACCGCGGTCCCGGTTGGCTACTCGGTGACGGTGACCTTGACCATCTTGATCGGCGTCTTCGGGCGATCGCCCGCGGCCGTCTGCGTGGTCTCGATCTTCTTCACGACGTCCATGCCGGACGTGATCTTGCCGAACACGGGGTGCTTCGACGGGCCCGGGCTGAACCAGTCGAGGTACGCGTTGTGGACCGTGTTGATGAAGAACTGCGCGCCGTTGGTGTTGGGGCGACCGGTGTTCGCGCACGACAGCGTGCCCGGCTCGTTCGACAGCTTCGCGGTCTCCGGGTGCTCGTCCTGGATCTTGCCCAGCGGCGAGTCGCCGGTGCCGCACCGGGGGCTGTTCGGATCCTTCGAGTGCTCGCACCCGAACTGGATCATGAAGTTATTGATCACGCGATGGAAGTGCAGGCCGTCGTAGAAGCCCATCTTCGCCAGCTGGACGAAGTTGCCGGCGGTGACGGGCATCTTGTCCTGGTAGAGCTCGGCGGTGAAGCTGCCCAGCGAGGTCTCGAACGTCGCGGTCGGATTCGGCATGGCGAGAGGCTTACCATGAAGTTCCGGCGCGTCGCCCCGGGCGCGCGAACCTCCCGCGCGTCTTATGGAACGATGCCGTCGATCGCGAGCGCGATCATCGCGACCAGCTTGCGGGTCTCGTCGTGCTCGATGTTCGCCGCGAGGAACTCGTGGATCATCGGCTGCGCTTGCTCGAGGCGCGGGAGCGGCTCGCCCCGCGCGGCGCCATCGAGATCCTCGTAGGACAGCTCGCGGATCCGGAAGCCGGCTTTCTGGAAGCAGGTCGCGACGAGCGCGCAGTGAAAGATCACGTTGATGATGGGCTCGGCGCCACCGAGCTCGCTCTCGTGCGCGCTGATGAACTGCGCGACCGGCGTCTGGCTCTGCACGAACCCACCGACCATCACGGCGGAATAGTTCGGGTCGGACATCTTCTTCGATGCCTCGGTGACGACCGCCATGACCTGGTCCTTGGTGAGCTTCATCTACGGCGGCCTCGCATTGGGGACAGGCTGATGCTACTGCGATGCGACAACATCGTCGAGAATCGTGCAACCCCACGTGATGCAAAGCTCGACCCGGCGCGCGCTGGTGCTCTCGGCGGTGCTCCACCTCGCGGCGGGCGGCCTGGGGTGGCTCACCCTCGACGGCAGGGACGCCCGGCGCACCGAGCTCGTCGACATCGAGCTCGCACCGCCGCCCCCGGAGGTCGAGGCGCTGCCGGCCGAGGTCGCCCGCCCTCCCGAGGAGGATCTCACGGCGCGCGCGGACGAGAGCGCGGCCTCGACGCCCCCCGGCCCCGGCC
>JALZOI010000477.1 GCA_030857245.1 Myxococcota bacterium | reverse complement strand
GATCACGAGGGCCAGCACCCGCCGCCCACGCGCGGGGGGCCGTCGTCGCGTCGCGCCCCGGGCGCCCGTATCGGTGGCGGCGTCCTCGAACAGCTTGGCGTCGGTCGGCCCGAACGTGACCGCCGGTGGCTCGGTCTCCGGCGTGGCCGCGATCAGCGCGACCAGCGAGCCCTCGCCCAGGCCGCTCGGCGCGTCCTCGCCGGCGGCCGGCGCCGGCGCGAGGTCGACGATCGTCTCGTCACCGATCCACGGTGCCTCGCGCGCGCCGACGACCTCGTGCACCCACCGCGCGATCCAGCGCGCCCCGAGGACGTGCCCCGCCTCGATCGCGTGCACCTCCAGCGCATCGGCGAGGGCGGCGGCGCTCGGCACCCGCCGCTCGGGATCCTGCGCGATCGCCGCCAGCACGAGCTCCTCGAGCGCGGGCGCCAGCTCGGGCCGGACCTTGCGCGGGCGCGTGACCGAGCCCGACATCACGCGATGCAGCGACGCGACGTCGTTGTCGGCCCAGAACAGCCGCGTGCCCGTGACGAGCTCGTACAGGATGACGCCGAGCGAGAATACGTCGGCGCGGCGATCGAAGGCGTGGCCGCGGCACTGCTCGGGCGCCATGTACGTCACCGTGCCGTGCATCGAGCCCGACAGCGTCGCGACGCGGGTCTCCTTCGCGATCCCGAAGTCGGCGAGCTTGACCGCGCCGTCGTGGCCGATCAGCACGTTGCCCGGCGAGACGTCGCGGTGGACGAGGCCGAGCGGGGCGCCATTCTCGTCGGCGAGCTCGTGCGCGGCGTGGAGGCCGCGCGCGACGTCGATCACGATGGCGAGCGCGACCTCGAGGGGCAGGTCACGCACGAGCGCGGGCGTGTCGGTCTGCATCAGCTCGCGGAGCGAGCCGCCCTGGACGTACTCGAGGACGAGGTAGTCGTAGCCATCGTGCTCGCCGGCATCGAGGATCGTGACGAGGTTCGGATGACGCAGCCGGCCGGCGATCCGGGCCTCGCGCCGTAACGACGTTGCTGCCCGGGGATCCGCGCGCAGGTGCTCGAGCGGCCGCTTGATCACGACGTGGCGCTGGAAGCCGTACGCGCGATCGATGCGCGCGAGATCGATGCGCGCGGAGCCGCCGGCGCCGATCGCCTTGACGAGCAGGTACGGCCCGATGCGATCACGATCGATCGCGGCGCCCGGCCTCACGCGGCTGCCTGTGCGAGCCGGGCTCGCTCCTCGATCACGCGGACGAGCTCGCCGACCGGCGTGGGCGACAACGTCCACCGGTGGGCGCGCGCGAGCGCATCGAGCTCGTCGGCGAGGGCGGCCGCCGTCGGATAGCGCGCGTCGCGATCGCGGGCGAGGGCGCGGCGCACGATGGCGGTGAGCGCGGGCGGATAGCCCGGCCGGCGCTCCGCGGGATCGGGGAGCTCGCCCCCGAGGATCCGCTTCATCGCGCCCGCATCGGAGGTCGCCGAGTACAGCCGGGTTCGCGTCGTCAGCTCGAAGAGCAGCACGCCGAGGCTGAACACGTCGGCGCGGCGATCGAGTGGCTCGCCGAGGATCTGCTCGGGTGCCATGTACGGCGCCTTGCCTTTGATCGTGCCGGACACGGTGTGATAGCTGCGCAGCCGGGCCTTCGCGATCCCGAAGTCGGACAGCTTGATCTCGCCGTGGCGGCCGAGCAGCACGTTGCTCGGGCTGACATCGCGATGCACGAGGTGCAGCGGCGCGCCATCCGGGCCGCTCGCATCGTGCGCGGCGGCCAGCCCGGTCGCGAGCTCGATGATGATGGTGAGCGCGATGTCGTAGCGCGGCGGCGCGCGCAGGTGCTTGAGCAGCACCCGGAGGTCGCAGCCCTCGACCAGCTCGGTCACGAGGAACGCGCCCCCCTCGAACCGGTCGAAGTCGACGATCTGCAGGATGTTGCGATGGTGGAGCCCGGCCGCGAGCCGCGCCTCGTCGATGAACATCAGCGCGGCGCGCTCGTCCGCGAGCAGCTCGGTGCGGATGGTCTTGATGACGAGCGGGCGCTCGAAGCCATGCGCCGCGGTGAGCCGGCCAAGATACACCTCGCCCATGCCGCCCCGCGCGAGCAACCGATCCACCTCGTACCGACCGAGCCGCTGCACCAGGGTCAGACACTACTTGCACAACTAGCGGCGGCCAAGTCGCTGTTTCGTGGCTGCTGTCAGGCGCGTGACAGGTTGCGCTTGGTGCGTCCACCCCCAGGCCAGTCGCGTTGCCGGTGGCGGTGGCTGGGGCAGTTGCTGTCGCCAGCGCCAGGAGTCGATCTCCTCGTAAGATCAGGCAGTTGCGCCGCAGGGGCCGTGGCATGGATCGAGCAATTCAGGCGGCCATCATGCGAATTCGCCTCCTCGCCACCGCGCTCGTCGCTCTGCCGCTCTTCGCCGCCTGTGCCACCACGGATGGTGACGAGGGTCCGAGCCCGTACGACGACGACTACCCGGTGTCGCCGGGCGACATCAACGCGGGCGCTCCCGCGAACGACTCGCTGCCGGACGACAACAAGGCGGACGCGACCTACCCGGCGACCTTCGCGCTCGCCGACCAGTCCCCGGTCAAGAGCCAGGGCAGCCGCGGCGTCTGCTCGATCTTCTCGGCCACCGCGCAGATCGAGAACCTCTACATCAAGGCCGGCATGCCGGTCGCCGATGCCGACTTCTCCGAGCAGTACCTGCAGTGGGCCTCGAAGCGCCTCGCCGGCGGCTTCCCGCGCACCGAGGGTTCGACCTCGGACATCAACCTGCGCACCACCGTCCAGTTCGGCACCGTCAAGGAGGCCGTGTGGCCGTACCAGTCGGCGCCGTGGAACGCGACCAACGACCCGGCGTGCGTGGGCGGCGAGAACCAGCCGACGCAGTGCTACACGAACGGCGAGCCGCCAACCGAGGCCACCGCCGCCGAGAAGTTCAAGCTCCCGTCGTCGCGCTGGGTCAACACCAACTCGATGAAGGCGCACATGACGACGAAGAAGACCGGCGTGAACGTCGGCCTGACCTTCTTCTACCAGTCGTGGAACCACCGCAAGTCGGCGCTGCCGGTCAACACCGAGTACTGGCAGCAGGGCTACGTCACGTACCCGAACGCCGAGGACAAGACCAAGTCGCTCGAGTCGCGCGCCGGCCACGCCATCCACCTGATCGGCTGGGACGACAACCTCGAGGTCGCGATGCGCGACAAGGACGGCAACCCGGTCCTCGACGCGCAGGGCAACCCGCGCATGGAGAAGGGCTTCTGGCTCTTCAAGAACTCGTGGGGCACCACGGGCTTCGGCATCAACCACCCGACGGGCGCCGGCTATGGCTGGATCTCGTACAAGTACGTCGCCGAGTACGGCTCGGCGGTCACCGCGGAAGTCCCCACCCTCGGTGGTGGCGGCGGCGGTGGTGGCACCGGCGGCACGCCGCGGAGCTACAACGCGACTCCCGCCTCGGCGATCCCGGACAACAGCCCCGTCGGCGTCTCGGACACCATCAACGTGACGGACACCGGCTCGCTCGGCGAGGTCAAGGTCACCGTCGACATCAGCCACACCTACGCCGGCGACCTCAAGGTCTCGCTCGTCAAGGGCACGACCGAGAAGGTGCTCTCGGCCAACGTCGGCGGCTCGGCCGACGACATCAAGAAGACGTTCACGGTGACCGGGCTCGAGGGCCAGGCGCTCGCGGGTGGCTGGACCCTGAAGATCGTCGACAACGCGCGGCTGGACGTCGGCACGCTCAACTCCTGGAAGCTCGACGTCACCACGCGCTGAGCACATCGACCCGCTCGTGGGTCAACACTTTGCGGGGCCCCTGCTGATGCAGACTCCCCGGTAGAACGGCACGGCTCGCTCCGTGCCGTTCGCTTTTGTTTCGGCGCACCGATTCGACTTCGCCGCGCGCGAGGTCATCGCGATCGGGACCGCACCACTGTCCGACGTCCGGCCGATGCACCAGCCGACGTGCCGGCCGAGGCGCCAGCCGTCCCATCTGTGACGCGTCAGTCGACGTGCCGGCCGAGGCGCCAGCCGACTCATCTATCACGCGCTAAAGTGCAGCGTGCTCTTCGAGCAGGTCGCCCAGACGAGCGCCACGCTCGCGCAGACCGCGGCGCGCAAGAAGAAGGTCGCGGTGCTCGCGGAGTTGCTGCGACAGGTGCCGGCGGGCGAGCGAGCGATCGCGGCACGTCACTTCTCGGGCGAGGTCGGGCACAAGCTCGGGGTGGGCTACGCGCTCGTCGGCGAGCTCCGCGGAGCGGTCCCGCCGGCGGCGGCGGCGGCGTTGACGCTCGCCGAGGTGAACCAGCGGTTCGCCGCGATCGCCGCGCTGGCGGGTGGTGGGTCGGCGAAGGCCCGCCGCGACGGCTTCGGGGCGCTGCTCGCGGCCGCGACCGAGCTCGAGCAGGGCTTCCTCGCCGCGCTCGTCCTCGGCGAGCTCCGGCAGGGCGCGCTCGACGCGCTCGTCGTCGATGCGCTCGCCCTCGCGACCGCGCTCCCCGCCAGGCGGGTGCGCGACGCGTACATGCTCGCGGGTGATGTCGGCGTGGTCGCGGAGGCGGTGCTCGCCGACGGCGCGGCCGGGCTCGCGGGCTTCGCGCTCACCCTGTTCCGGCCGATCCTGCCGATGCTCGCGCAGAGCGCCGAGGATACCGGGGAGGCGCTGGCGAGCTTCGGCGGTCCGATGTCGCTCGAGCTCAAGCTCGACGGCTTCCGCGTGCAGCTCCACAAGGACGGCGACGAGGTGCGCGTCTACTCGCGCGCGCTCAACGACGTGACGGCGAGTATCCCGGAGGTCGTCGCCGCGGTCCGCGCGCTGCCGGCCGAGCGGCTCGTCCTCGACGGCGAGGCGATCGCGTACGGCGCGAACGGGCGCCCGCTGCCGTTCCAGGACACGATGAAGCGCAAGGGCGACGGCGCCGGCGCGCTCGCGCTGTCGATCTTCGACGCGCTGCGGATCGACGATCACACGATGCTCGCCACGCCGGCGCGCGAGCGCTGGGAGGCGATCGCGCAGCTCGCGCCCGCGCACGCGGTGCCGCGGATCATCACCGACGATCCCGCCGCCGCGATCGCGTTCTACGAGGACGCGATCGGCCGCGGGCACGAGGGCGTGATGGCGAAGGCGCTCGACGCGCCGTACGACGCCGGCAGCCGCGGGGCGGCGTGGCTCAAGATCAAGAAGGTCCGCCGGCTCGATCTGATCGTGCTCGCCGCCGAGTGGGGCAGCGGGCGGCGCCGCGGCTGGCTCTCGAACATCCACCTCGGCGCGCGCGATCCGGCGGGCGGCGCGCCGGTGATGCTCGGCAAGACCTTCAAGGGCATGACGGACGCGGTGCTCGCCTGGCAGACCGCGCAGTTCCTCGCGCGCGAGCAGGACCGCGACGGCCACATCGTGTACGTGCGCCCCGAGCTGGTCGCCGAGATCGCCTTCAATGACGTCCAGCGCTCGTCGCACTACCCCGGCGGGCTCACGCTCCGCCACGCCCGCGTGATCCGCTACCGCGACGACAAGACCGCCGCCGAAGCCGACACCATCGACGCCGTCCGCGCGATCGCGGTCGCCGACGGTGTCGTCCCCTCGAGCTCGGGGATAGTGTAGGCGAATGGTTTCCACAGACCGACAGCAAGTCCGCCGCTGGGCCGTCACTTTCGGCATGGGGCTCGTCCTCGCGAGCGCCTGCTCGAAGCGCGCGGAGCAGCAGGCGCCGGCGGAGCCTGCGCCCGCCGCGACGAGCGGGTCGCAAGAGCGGACGCCGCAGCTCACTGCCGAGCTCCGGGACACGATGTCCCCCGACCAGGTCCTGCAGGCATTCAAGGACGGTCACCAGCGCTTCCTCTCGCGCGAGCTGCGCTTTCGCAAGCTGGAGTTCGAGGTGAAGGATGGCGGCGAAGGCCAGCACCCCTATGCCATCGTCCTCAGTTGCATCGACAGCCGCGTGGGCGTAGTCCCGATCCCTGTTGAAATTTGAGGTGGCGGTCAAACCGACCCCGAGAGGATTCTCGGGGCTCAAAACCGGAGAGACCGCCATGAAGAAGACTGCCAGGAAGACACGACCGACGGA
>JALZOI010000476.1 GCA_030857245.1 Myxococcota bacterium | reverse complement strand
GGCGAGCCCACCGAGGGCCTCGGCGATCGAGGCGCACGCGGCATGCGCGGCGGCGAGCGCGGCGCAGGCATCGATCGCGGCGTGGCGGCCGACGAGGCCGAGCACGAGCTCGACACGCTGCCCGAACACCTCGAGGACGAGCCGCCCGCCGGCGTCGAGCGGCGCGTAGTCGACGAGCGCGACGTCGGCCCCGGGCTCGCCGAACGTGACGTGGCGGGCGTCGGGGCGATGGACGCGCGCGAGCCGATCGAGGCGCGCGTCGTCGAACGGCCGGATGATCGTGCCGTGCTCGCGCAGGCCCATCCAGATCTCGGCCTTGGCCCGCGCGATCGCGTCGGTCGAGCCGAGCAGCTCGATGTGCGCGCTGCCGGCGTTGAGCACGACGGCGACGTCGGGCTCGGCGAGCTTCGTCAGGTACTCGATCTGGCCGGCGCCGCGCATGCCCAGCTCGAGCACGCCGTACGCGTGGAAGCCGCGGAGGCCGAGCACGGTGAGCGGCACGCCGGTCTCGTTGTTGAGCGAGCCCTCGGCGGCGTGCGTCGGGCCGGCGGCGGCGAGGGCGGCGCGCGTGAGCTCCTTCGTCGTGGTCTTGCCCGCCGAGCCGGTGATCGCGACCAGCCGGCCGCTCCAGCGCTTGCGGTGGGCGTGCGCGATCGAGCCGAGGGCCAGCCGGGTGTCGTCGACGCTGATCGTGGGGACGCTGCCGGCGGTCGAGCCGTCGCTCACCATCACCGCGGCTGCGCCGGCGCGGATCGCGGCCGCGCCGAACTCGTGGCCATCGTGCTGCTCGCCCTTGATCGCGACGTAGAGATCGCCCGGCGCCACGATCCGGCTGTCGATCACGATGCGATCGATGCGCGTCGTCGGGTCGCCGGCGAGGCCGCGCAGCGCGCCGTACGGCCCCTGCTCGACGTCGTCGGCGAGGGCGGCGACCGAGCGCCGGAACCGCTCGAGCACGGCGGCGGCGGCCTCCTCGCGATCATCGAAGTGGTGCTTCGTGGTGCCGAGGATCTGGTAGTCCTCGTGGCCCTTGCCGGCGATCACGATGACGTCACCCGGCGTGGCCTCGGCGATGGCGGCGCGGATCGCGACGCGGCGATCGACGTCGACGAAGAACGGCTTCGGCACCGCCGGCAGGATCTGATCGAGGATCGCGCGGGGCTCCTCGGTGCGCGGGTTGTCGCTCGTCACGACCGCGAGATCCGCGAGCTCGGCGACGGCGGCGCCCATCGTCGGGCGCTTGGTCGGATCGCGATCGCCGCCGCAGCCGAACACGCAGATCAGGCGCCGCTGCGTCAGCGGGCGGAGCGCGGCGAGCACGTTGCGCAGCGCATCGGGCGTGTGCGCGTAGTCGACGAGGATGTCGAGGTCGGCGGCGTTGGCGACGCGCTCGACGCGGCCGGGGACGCCGGCGAGCGCCGCGATGCCGTTCGTGATCGCGGCGGGCGCGATGCCCAGCGCCTCGGCGATGCCGACGGCGAGCGCGAGGTTCTCGACGTTGTAGTGCCCGATCAGCGGCTTCGCGACGAGCTCGACGGTGCGGTCGCCCGTCCGCTGCTCCGGCAGCGCGATCGTCGCGACGATGCCGCGCACCGACGAGTCCTGGGCGATCACGCGGACGTCGGCATCGCGGCACTCGGGCCGCGCCGACACGCGCAGCGCGCGCGGTGCCGCCGCCGCCATGCCCGCCCCCTCGGGGTCATCGACGTTGACGACCGCGATCCCGGCGTGCAGGTGATCGGTGAACAGCCGGCGCTTGGCGTCGCGATACGCCGCCATCGAGCCGTGGACGTCGAGGTGGTCTTGCGTCAGGTTCGAGAACGCGCCGACGGCGAACTCGAGGCCGGCGAGGCGATCCATCACGAGCGCCGCCGACGACACCTCCATCACGACGTGCGTGCAGCCCGCGGCGAGCATCTGCGCGAACGTCTCGTGCAGCACCTGCGGCGTCGGCGTGGTGTACGGCGCGTCGTGAGTCTGGCCGGCCCAGCGGTACGACACCGTCCCGATCACGCCGGGCACGTGCCCCGCCGCGACGAGGATGCTCTCCACGAGGTACGTCGTGGTCGTCTTGCCGTTGGTGCCGGTGATGCCGACGAGCACGAGCTGCTTCGCCGGATCGCCGAGCGCGCGACCGACGAGCACGCCGAGCGCGACCGCGCCGCTCGGCACGATCACCTGCGGGACCGGGATGCCCTCGAGCTCGCGCTCGACCACGATCGCCGCGGCGCCCTGCGCGAGCGCGGTCGGCACGAACGCGTGACCGTCGGAGCGTATTCCGCGGACGGCAACGAAGACGTCACCCGGCTGGATGGCGCGCGAGTCACTGCGCACGGCGCCGACCTGGCCGCTGGCGTCGCCGATCAACCGGGCAGCACCGGCGAGCGATTCGATGAGATCGCGAAGCGTCATGTCGATCGAACGCGCAGCCTCCCTGATTTCGTGCAGGGGTGCAAGCGTCAGGGCCGGGCCGACTCGGGCTGCGAGATCAGCGGATCCTCGTCGGAGAATCGCAGGACGATCGTGCGACTCGCGGCGAGCCCGGGTGGCGGCTCCTGCTCGACCACGCGACCGGATCCGCGGATCTCGATCGGCAGCCGCGCCGTGCGTGCGGTCTCCATGGCCTTCGCGAGGCCCTGCCCCCGGAAGTCGGGGATCATGACGGCATCGGCCGGCGGCGGCTCGACCTCCTCGATCGCGGGCTCGAGCGGAGGTGCGATCACGCCCGACTTGTCGGCCTTGTCGGGCTTGTCGGGCGAGTCGGGCGAGTCGGTTGCCGGCTCGGCCTTCTCGGCGTCTGCGGGTGCGACGACCGGCTTCGGCGCCGGCGTCACGCACGTCTTCGGCGGGATGATCGCGAACGGGTTGAACGGCACGCGCACGGTGGGCGCGGGCGGGCAGATCAGCGACTCGCCCGGCACGCCGAGGTAGCGCAGCGCCTCGCTGGCGATCGTCGCGAACACCGGGCCGGCGACCTTGCCGCCGTAGTAATCGCCGCCGCTCGGCTCGTCGATCAGCACGACGATCGCGAGCCGCGGCTTGTCGATCGGCGCGAGCCCGATGAACGACGACAGGTAGCGGTTCGGCGAGTACATTCGCGCCGCGTGATCCCACTTGTGCGCGGTGCCGGTCTTGCCGCCGCAGCGGAACCCCGGGACGACGATCGACGACGCGGTGCCGCCCTCCTTGCCGCCCTCGAAGACCGCCGCCATCATGGTGCGCAGCGCGGCGGCGACCTTGGGGCTGACCGCCTGCCGCCCCTCGACCTGGGTCTCCTTCAGCAGCGTGCCGTCGGCGCTCGCGATGCGCTCGACGATCCGTGGCGGCTGCCACATCCCGCCGTTGCCGATCGCCGCGACCGCGGCCGCGAGCTGGAGGGGCGTCACCGTCAGGCCATAGCCGAACGCGATCGTCGCGAGCTCGACCTCGCGCCAGCGCTCGCTCGGCCGCAGCGCGCCGACCTGCTCGCCCGGCAGCTCGATCCCGGTGCGCGTGCCGAACCCGAACCGCTTGAGGCCGGCGTACAGCTGCTCGCGGCCGAGCCGCTGCGCGACCTTGATCGTGCCGACGTTCGACGACCGCTTGATGATGCCGTGCGTCGTCAGGTACTTGTCGCGGTAGACGTCGCGGAACCGCTTCGGCCCGACCTGGATCCCGCCCTGGACGTCCCACCACGAGTCGGAGCGGACGGCGCCCGCCTCGAGCGCGGTCGCCACGGTGAACAGCTTCATGCCGGAGCCGGCCTCGAACGCGTCGGTCACCGGGCGATTGCGGGCGCCGCCGGCGATGCCCTCGCCGGTGTTCGAGTCGTAGGACGGGAAGCTCGACATCGCGAGCACGCGGCTGGTCGCGACGTCGAGGACGACGACCGTGCCGCTCTTCGCCTTGTGCGCGGTCACCGCGTCGGCGAGCGCGCCGTCGGCGATGGCCTGGATGCTGCGGTCGAGCGTGAGCTTGACGGTCGCGCCGGGCAGCGGCTGCGCGAGCCCGTCCGCGTACATCTTGCGACCGCGCGCGTCGCGCACGGCACTGCCCGCGCCGCGCGTGCCGGTCAGGTACTGGTTCATCGAGAGCTCGATGCCGTCGAGCCCGTTGCCGTCGATGTCGGCCCGGCCGATCACGGGTCCGCCGAGCGTGCGGCCGGGATACCAGCGCCGCGGCTCGCGCGCGACGACGATGCCGGGCAGCTTCGCCGCCTGCACGGCCTTGGCCACGTCGGGGGTGACGTGACGATCGAGCCAGACGAACCGGCGATCGATCCCGAGCTTGGCCTCGAGGCTCGCCGCGTCGGCGTCCATGATCGTGGCGAGCTTCTCGGCGGTCTCCGTGACGTCGCGGATCTCGCGCGGGTTCGCCCAGATCGAGTCGGCGTCGGCGCTGACCGCCATCGAGCGGCCGTGCGTGTCGGTGACCTCGCCGCGCGGCGCGGGGATGTCGACGTTGATCGCGTGCTGGCGGGCGGCGAGCTCGCGGTAGTGCTCGCTGTCGGTGACCTGGAGCCCCCACGCCCGCGCGGCGACGCCGAGCAGACCGAGCGTCACGACCGCGCCGGCGAGGTACGCGCGCATGCGTGCCGAGTGCGGGATCCCCGGCGTCATCGGCTTGACCTTCGGCCCGCGGGTGCCGCGGCTCACGGCGGTCATTTCAGTCCCTCCTGAAGCCCGCGCTCGAGGCGCGGGTGGGGGGCTCTCGGAGCCCGCGCGTGGCGCGCGGCGCGGTGTCGACGATCGCGACCTTCTTGCGGCCGACGACGCGGATCTTGTCGGGCGCGACCGTCGTCATCCCGAGCTGGCCGGCGAGGCGGCGGATCCGGTCGGGCGACGACAGTGTCGCGTGCTCGAGCTCGAGCTGGCGGCGGGTCTCGCGGAGCTTGCGCACGTGCTCGGAGCTCTTCGAGAGCTGGTAGCCGAGCCGCAGCACCTCGTGCTGGCGCTTGACCCGGATCACGCCCGCGGCGGTCAGGGCGAGGGCGAGGATCACGAGCGCGATCACGACCGGGCGGACCGACGCTGCCTCGCCGTGCCCCCGCCGGAAGATCCGATACACCGAAACAGGGGACGACATGCGGTTGCATCACTAAACGCTCGCTCCCGATCGCAGGCAATTTTTTCGCCGGTTTGAGGCGGCAGCGCTCGCCCGGTGCAAAGAAGGCGGAGGCTCCCGCGGCGAGTTGATCCAGACTGGGACATGGCGAGGATCGCGCTCTGCCTGCTGGTGGTCCTCGCGGCGTGCCGACCGGCCCAGTCCCCCGTCGCTCGCAAGGCGGGCATGGTCATGGCGATCGGCGGGGTGCTCGGCATCATGGGCTCGGCGATCGCGACGGGGTACTCGGAGAGCGCCGACGAGGTCATGATCGGGTTCGACGTCATCAGCGCGACGGGCGTGGTGCTGTTCGCGGCGCACGAGCTGTCGGGGCCGCCCGTCGTCTACAAGCGCGAGACCCAGCGCCAGAAGCTGTCGCGCTGGGCGCGGGTCCTGACCGAGCACGCGGCCGGCGCCGCCCGCAACGGCAACTGCGCGCGCGTCCGCAAGTTCGAGCCGCGGGTCCAGCTCTACGACCCCAACGTCCACGACTTCGTGTTCATGCGCGATCCCGAGATCCTGCGCTGCCTGTCACCGGGCATGGGCGCGCCGCCGAGCGCGGCGATCGACGCGGGGCTCGTGCCGTCCCCGCCGTCGCCCGTCCGGCCGGAGGCTCCCGCGCCGGCACCGTCCACATCGCCCGACGGCATCGACGGAGCTGAATGAAGCGGTCGCGAGCGCGCACCGGATCGCGCGCCGGGGCCGGGACGGTGGTTGAGCGGCGGCGGCCCGCGTGCGATCCATGACCATGCGCGCGTGGATCTCGATGGCCCTCGTCCTCGGCCTCGCCGGCTGCAACCTCCGCCAGCAGGTCGCCGGCGGCGGGCTCGGCCTGATGGTCGGCGGGCTGATGTTGACGTACTCGGGCGAGGAGCGTGCCGAAGCCACCACGGTGCAGAACGTCGGCATCGGCATGATCCTCGTCGGGCTCGCGACGATGTTCACGGCCGCCGCGCTCGAGGAGGCAGCGAGC
>JALZOI010000475.1 GCA_030857245.1 Myxococcota bacterium | reverse complement strand
GGTCTGGCGCGGCGCAGGCGTCGGCGTCGGCGTCGGGGTGGGGCGTGGGGTGGGCGTCGGGCGTGACGGGATGCTCACGTCGAGCGTCGGCGCGAGGTGCTTCTCCGAGACGTCGGGGACGTCCTCGAGCATGACGGGATCCGCGGTGCCGACCTCCTCGCCACCGCCCCACGCGATCTCGACGGCTTCCTCGTCCTCCTTGCGCGGAGCCGGCGTGCGGCGCGCGCTGCGGGCGTCGAACGACAGGCTCGGCTCGCCGGGTGCGGGCGCGACGACGACTCCGCTCGGGGTCTCGATCGAGAACGCCCAGGTCAGCCACTCCGCGACGTCGCGGTGGCCGGTCTGCAGGTCATAGCGGCGGCGCAGCGCGTGGAGCTCGTCGCGCATCTCGCCAGCGGTCGCGAACCGCTCGTCGGGATCGCGGGCGAGGGCGCGCAGGGCGATCGCATCGAGCTCGGGCGGGCACGATTGGTTGAACGTCGACGGCGGCATGATGTCGCCGCGCTGGACCTTGAGCAGCGTCTGGTACTCGTTCTTGCTCGCGAACAGCGGCCGCGCTGTCAGCAGCTCGTGCGTGATCACGCCGGCCGCGAACAGATCGCTGCGCGAGTCGAGCTCGCGGCCCGAGATGGCCTCGGGCGCCATGTACGCGAGCTTCCCCTTCACGCGCCCGGTCTGCGTGCGGAGCTGCTGCGACTGCGCCTTCGCGATGCCGAAGTCGATCACCTTCAGGTGACCGGCGAGCGTGACGATCAGGTTCGACGGGGAGACGTCGCGGTGGACGAGCCCGAGCGGCTGACCCTGCTCGTCGGTCTTGGCGTGCGCATAGTCGAGCGCGTCGCAGAGCTGGAGCAGCATGCCCACGGTGACGTGGATCGGCGGCGGCCCGGTGACCTTGCGCGCGTGGCGGAGGATCCGCCGGATGTCCCGGCCGTCGATGTACTCCATCGAGATGAAGTACTCGGGACCGACCCGGCCGAGCTCGAAGATCTGGACGATGTTGACGTGGTTGAGGAACGACGCGAGCTTGGCTTCGCGGACGAACGACTTGATGAAGCTCGCGTCCTCGGCAAGGTGCGGGAGCAGGCGCTTGAGCGCGACGATCCGCTCGAAGCCTTCGATGCCGCGCTCGAGCGCGCGATGCACCGTGGCCATACCTCCGACGCCGAGCCGCTCGTAAACGAGATACGGCCCAAACTGCTCGTCTGCAGCGAGATCGACGCCCATGGCCCGCAGGAGCAAGGGTCGCACATGCGCGACCGCCCACGCACCGAGTAAATCTCTCAGGATCCTGCCGAGATCCGATCACCTCGTCGAGAACCTGCGAGCCCGCATACAAAACGGAGTTCAGCACCGACGACCGCCGCGGCGAGCCGCATCAGCGCGGCTCGTCGGGAGTCTTCACGTCGAGCGTCAGCGCGTGGATCGGGCCCTTGAGCTCCTCCGCGAGCGCGGCCATGACGATCCGGTGGCGCTGCATCAGCGTCTTGTCGGCGAAGCCCGCCGAGATGATCGTGGCCTGCCAGTGATCGGCGGTGCCGGTCAGATCCTTGAGCTCTACGATCGCGTCGGGCAGCGCGATCCGGATCTTCGCTGCGATGTCCTCGGGCTTCACGATGCGACCCCGAGCTCCCGGCCGACCGCGGTGAACGCCGAGATGGCGCGATCGACATCCTCGGGCGAGTGCGCAGCCGACAGCTGTACGCGGATCCGGGCCTGGCCCTTGGGCACGACGGGGAACGCGAAGCCGATGACGTAGATGCCGTGCGCGAGCAGCCGCTGCGCCATGTCGACCGCGAGCTTCGCGTCGCCGAGCATGACGGGCGTGATCGGGTGCGTGCCCGCGCGGATCGCGAGCCCCGCCTTCGTCATGCCCTCGCGGAACCGCACCGTGTTCGCCTCGAGCTTGTCGCGCAGCGCCGTCGACTCCGAGACCAGCTTGATCGCCTCGAGCGAGCCCGCGACGATCGGCGGCGGCAGGGTGTTCGAGAACAGGTACGGCCGCGAGCGGTTGCGCAGCAGATCGATGATCTCCTTGCGCCCCGACGTGAAGCCTCCCGACGCGCCGCCGAGCGCCTTGCCGAGCGTCGACGTGAAGAGGTCGACGCGATCGAGGCAGCCGCGGAGCTCCGCCGAGCCGCGGCCGGTCTTGCCGACGAAGCCGGTGGCGTGGCTGTCGTCGACCATGACGAGCGCGCCGTAGCGCTCGGCGAGATCGCAGATCGCATCGATCCGCGCGATGTCGCCGTCCATCGAGAACACGCCGTCGGTCGCGATCATCCGCAGCCGCTTGCCCTGCGTGGCCTTCAGCTTGGCCTCGAGATCCTCGAGGTCATCGTGCGCGTAGCGATGGCGCTCGGCCTTGCAGAGCCGGATGCCGTCGATGATCGACGCGTGGTTGAGCGCGTCGGAGATGATCGCGTCCTCCTCGCCGAGGATCGTCTCGAACAGACCGCCGTTCGCGTCGAAGCATGACGAGTAGAGGATGGTGTCGTCGGTGCCGAGGAACCTCGAGACCGCGGCCTCGAGCTCCTTGTGACGATCCTGCGTGCCGCAGATGAAGCGCACGCTCGACAGCCCGTAGCCGCGCTCGTCGAGGGCGGTCTTCGCCGCCGCGATCACGCGCGGATGACTCGACAGCCCGAGGTAGTTGTTCGCGCAGAAGTTGATGACTTCCTTGCCGCTCCCTTCGACCGTAACGTGCGCGGCCTGCGGCGAGGTGATCAGGCGCTCGTGCTTCCAGAGGCCGGCCTGCTCGATCTCGGCGAGCTGCGCGGCGTACACCGACTTCGCATTCTCGTACATCCCGGTCGTGTACCACGCGACCGATCAGTGACTCGACAGGATCGCGCCGAGCTCGAGCATGCGCTTGATCCGCGGGATCAGGTCGTTGGTCATCCCGTCGAGGTCGTACCGCGGCCGCCAGCCCCAGTCCCGGCGTGCGGCCGAGTCGTCGAGGGACTTCGGCCACGAGTCGAGGATCGCCTGGCGCGCGGGGTCCGCCGAGTACGTGAACTTCGCGTCCGGCACGACCCGGTTGACCGACGCCGCGATCTCGTCCGCGCGTGGCGAGAACGCGGCGATGTTGTAGATCGCGCGCGACAGGCCGGCGCGCTCGGCGAACGCGATCTCGAGGAGCGCGCGCACGCCGTCGGGCATGTACATCAGCGGGATCCGGGTGTCGGGCCGTGCGAACGCCTCGTAGCCGCCCTTGCGGACCGCATCGACGTACATGAAGAGCGCGTAGTCGCTCGAGCCGCCGCCCGGCATCGCCGCGCTGATCAGGCCAGGGAACCGCACGCCGCGGCAGTCGACGCCGTGGCGCTCGCGGTAGTAGCTGCACAGCAGCTCTCCGGAGACCTTGGTGACGCCGTACATCGTCGTCGGGTGGAGCGCGACGTCGTCGGGCGTCGGGTCGGGCAGCGGCCCGCTCGGCGGCGGGCCGAACACCGCGATGCTCGACGTGAACACGAGCCGCGCGACCTTGCCCTTGCGGCACGCCTCGAGGACGTTCCACGTGCCGGTCTGGTTGACGTCGTACGCGAGCTTCGGGTCCTGCTCGCCGCGCGCCGACAGGATCGCCGCGAGGTGGAAGACCAGCTCGGGCTGCACCTCGTAGAACACGTCGCGTACGGCGACGGCGTCGGTGACGTCGAGCCGGTGCCAGGTCCCACCCGCGTGGGCGTGGCTCGGCGGGCGCGGCGCGAGATCGGTGGAGGTGACGTCGTGGCCGGCGGAGATGAGGGCGCCGATCAGATCGTGGCCGATCTGCCCACCGGCGCCGGTGATGAGGATCTTCATAGAGCGCGGCGGACTATGCCTCAGCGCGACGCGTCGTTCGCGAACAGCGAGCACGGATTCGAGTACGTCATCGTCCCGCCGACCTGCACGGGATTCTGCGGCGGCTCGTTCGAGTCGTGGACGCCGCCGCCCCAGTTGTACGTGGAGTCGGAGAACGCGAGGAACACGCACATCTCCTGATCACCGATGCCCCAGCCGACCGTCGCGGCACGCGGGTTGAAGAACTCACACGACAAGCGCAGCTTCGTGTAGCCCGTCATGTCGAACGCCGGCGCGATGAGGCCGCCGAGCGAGTCGCCGACGGCGTTCTTCGTCGAGTACACCGTCGCCGCCGTGCCGTCGGGCTGCACCGCCTCGACGGTGAGCGCGGTGCCGAGCTCGTGGTAGTGCGCGAGCGCGTAGTAGATGTGGAAGTCAGGCGCGCGGCCGAACACGCGCTGGTGCGTCGGGCCGAGGTCGCACTCGACGCTGAACTTCGACGGCTTGCCGGGCGGCAGCGCGAGCGCCTGGTTCTGGAACGAGATCCCGGCGAGCACGGTCGCGACCTTCGCCTCCTCGATCGGCGCGAGCTTGATCGTCGGGCGCGTCGAGAGCACGCCGTCGGTCGGGTTGAGCAGGTGGATCGTCGAGACCAGCTTGGAGCGCGGCGGGATCCGCAGCGCGACGCCGGGCGGGAACGCCTGGATCTCGTGCGGATTCTGCGTCGACTGGGCGAACAGCACGCCGCCGAAGATCGCGGCGACCGCCTGATCGAAGCCGCGGTCATCGCACCGGTAGGTGCCGTCCTCGCCGGGGAACACGTGCTCGGGGACGAACAGCCAGTTCGAGTGATGAAACCCGGGTCCCGTCGTCAGCTCGACCGAGTTGACGTGGAGGTAGTCATCGTTGTGGAGCGAGATCTGGACGCACTGGTCGGCGATCTCCTGGCCCGGCGGGATGTCGAACGGGCCGAACGCGAACGTCTGCACGGCGGGGCCGCCGGGATCGGCGCTGCACGCGCCGAGGGCGAGCGCGAGGACCCCGCAGCGGGCGACGGAGCGGGCGACGGAGCGGGCGACGGAGCGGGCGATGGAGCGGGCGAGCCGGAGCATGACGGCGTCATCGTACGCTCGTGGCCGGACCAGGCGGGCGGCTTTTCGTTGGCGGGGGCCAACGACCTGGAGTCAACGGGTGACCTGGATGTCCCGCGCCGCGAACCGTGGAACGAAGTCGCGCTCGATCGTGCGCAGCAGGATCTCGGCGTAGTCGCGCGGTGGCGCGAGCCCCCAGGCGCGATCCGCGGTCGACATCGCGCCGTCGTCGCCGGCGACGGCGTCGTTGCCCGTGCCGTAGCTGTGCTCGAGCTCGATGAACATCGCGGGCAGCGCGGCGGTGACGAGCGCGGGGACGTCGTCATCGATCGTGATCAGCCAGTCGAGGAGGTCCCAGCCGAAGTCGCGGTGCCGGACCTCGTCGCGCAGGATCCGATCGAGGGCGCGCCGGGCGATCGGCTCGGTGCACGGCTCGCGGAGGTGGCGGAACAGCGGCACCGCGACGGTCTCGCCGAGGCAGAACGCGCGCACGGCGACCCCGAGGATGTCGTGCTCGAGGCGATCGCTGCTCCGCGCGAGCCCGAGCGCGGTGCGATCGATGGCGGGCGGCTCGGTGCCACCCGCGGCGACGTAGACCTCGTGTGACAGCCGTGAGTGCGCGAGCTCGTCGGCGACGATCGCGAGGCCGGCATCGATCAGATCCGGCGGCGCACCCGCCTGGATCAGCCAGAGCACGAGGTGCTGGGTGACCGCGGCCGACGTGTACTCGGCGGCGATCCGCGCGCGCCACTCTTCTCGGACCCGCGGCGTCATCTCACATCGAGCGCGAGGGGCAGGGGACCTTGCGCGGCGGCGGCGGGTTGCACGCGGTGTTCGGCGGGCACTTCACCGCGGCCGGCTCGGTCTCGCACTCGGTGCGATTCGCGTACTGCACGACCGTGACCGGCGCGCTCAGATCGATGTTCGCCGGGCAGCTGTACTTGATCGGCGGCGGCGGGTTGCACGTCGGGACCGGACCGCCGGCCTTCGTCGGCTTGGGGCAGTCGACCGCGGGCATCGCGAGGCACTGATCGCCGGACTTGGTGACGCGCCAGCGCTGATCATAGCTGAACGTGCCCGGCGACTTCTGCTGCGGCTCGACCGCGATCGGCAACGGCGACACGGCGGCGCCGCCGCCGGCCTTCGTCGCGACGGTGCCGGGCTGGGCCGGCACGGGCGCCGGCTG
>JALZOI010000474.1 GCA_030857245.1 Myxococcota bacterium | reverse complement strand
GTTCTCGATCGACGCGACCTCGGTCGGCCCGCTCACGGCACGGACGCCGGCGACCCTCGGCGCGCTGCGTGCGGCGCTGCCCGGCTACGACGTGGTGCCGATCCAGCAGGAGGGGCTCGAGTACCGGGTGTCGCGTGCCGGCGAGAAGCTGTTCGACGTGGTGCCCGAGCCCGACGGCTCGCTGCTCGGCGTCCACGTCGTCAGCCCGCGGATCGCGATCGCGGGTCGCACGGCCGGCGGGACGGCACGGCCGGCCTGGCAGATCGGCGCGCCGTTCCCGGGCGTCGGCGCGGGGATGATCTGCGAATGCTGGGGGGCGCGGCCGGTGTGCTTCGAGGCGGGCGACCACGTCGCCGTCGCGATCGACAAGCCGTGCCGGGTGCCGTCGATCAGCACGGCGGGCGGCCGCCAGGCGCTGGCGGGCGCGCGCATCGAGGTCGCGATCTGGAGTCCTCGCCCGCTCGCGGCCGGCGGCGCCGCGACGGACGACGCCGGCGAGCCCGACCATCACGACGACGGTGACGAGGGTGGTCCCGACGCCGACGCACCGTAGCGCCCGCGGGATCCCGTCACCTCGGCGGCCTTGCTACGCCTCGACCTCGTCGACGTTGCCCTTCTGCTTCTGCAGCTTCTTCTTGATCATCTGGCGCTTGAGCGGCCCGACGAAGTCGACCAGCAGCTTGCCCGTCAGGTGATCGTTCTCGTGGAGCATGCAGCGCGCGAGCAGGCCTTCGCCCTCGAGCTCGAACATCTCGCCATCGAGGCCCATCGCCCGGACGCGTGCCTTCATCGGGCGCTTCACCTTGATGTAGATGTCGGGGAACGACAGGCAGCCTTCCTCGCTGTCCTGCTGCTGGTCCGAGGTCCACACCACCACGGGATTGATGAACGCGACCGGGAGGTCCGAGTCAGGACGCCCCGCGAGCTTGGGCTCGACGATGAACATCTGCCGCGGATCCCCGATCTGCAGCGACGCGATCCCGAGGCCGTTCTCGGCGTACATCGAGTCGACGAGGTCCTGGTAGAGCGCGCGCACCGGGTCGTCGATCTTGACGATCGCGACGGAGGGCTGACGAAGACGTTCATCGGGCCAGACGACGACAGGACGGACCGCCATTTGCGGTCACCTTAGCACGTGCCACACCGACGACGGCTGCGATTGACAAGCCGGCCAGGGCCAGCCATACACGGCCCACCCTCATGATTACGCGGTACTCCGAGTCCCGGTTGCCGACCTCGAACGGAGAGTTCCGGGTCGTGGTCTACCGGACCGGGGCGGTCGCGGGCGCCGGCGCCAGCGCGGTCGGCACCGCCCACGAGGAGCACGTCGCGATGGTGATGGGCGACGTCGGCGGGGCCAGCGTGCTGACCCGCGTGCACTCGTCGTGCTTCACGGGCGAGGTGCTCGGCAGCCTGCGCTGCGATTGCCGCGCGCAGCTCGATGCCGCGCTCGAGCGGATCGGCACCGAAGGCCGCGGCGTCCTCGTCTACCTCGTGCAGGAGGGCCGGGGCATCGGCCTCGGCAACAAGGTCCGCGCCTACGAGCTGCAGGACGCGGGCGCCGATACCGTCGACGCGAACCTGGCGCTCGGGTTCGACGCCGACCACCGCTCGTACGACCTCGCCGCCGGGATCCTGCGGGACCTCGGGGTCAGCTCGGTGCGCCTGATGACGAACAACCCGCAGAAGATCTCCGGGCTCGAGAGCACCGGGCTCGTGGTCGACGCGCAGGAACCCCACTGGGTCGGCGCGACCGAGCACAGCAAAGGCTATCTCGCCTCGAAGAAGTCCCGCCTCGGGCACCTCGGCTGACAGACAGGATCCCATGAACGAAGCCAGCGTCCGTGAAGCACTCGCCAAGGTCGTCGATCCGGCCCTCGGCGGTGACATCGTCACCTACCGTATCCTGCGCAGCGTCGAGGTCTCCGGCGACGACGTGCTCGTCAAGCTCGACATCCCGACGCACGCGTACCCGAAGCCGCAGCTCCGCGAGCTCCAGAAGCTGATCGAGGCTGCCCTCGCGCCCCTCGGCGCCAAGCGCGTGTCGTTCATGTCCGACGTGGTCACCGCGTACCAGCCCGCGCCGAGCGACAAGGCGACGCTGAAGGGCCCGAAGAACGTGATCGCGGTCGCCGCCGGCAAGGGCGGCGTCGGCAAGTCGACGGTCGCCGTCAACCTCGCGCTCGCGCTGATGAAGCACGGCGCGAAGGTCGGCCTGCTCGACACCGACGTGTTCGGACCGTCGATCCCGACGATGCTCGGCACCCCCGAGGTCCCGCCGAGCGCGAGCAAGGACTCCAAGATCGTCCCGGCCCTGCACCACGGCGTGAAGGTGATCTCGGTCGGCTTCTTCGTCGACAAGGGCGAGGCCGTCGTGTGGCGTGGCCCGATGGTCCACCGCCTGCTCCAGCAGTTCCTCGCCGACGTCGAGTGGGGCGAGCTCGACTACCTGGTCTGCGATCTGCCGCCGGGCACCGGGGACGTCCAGCTCTCGCTGTCCCAGCTGATCCCGATCGCGGGCGCGGTGATGGTGACGACGCCGCAGGAGGTCTCGATCGTCGATGTCGTCAAGGGCATCGCGATGTTCGAGAAGGTCGAGATCCCGCTCCTCGGGATCATCGAGAACATGAGCTACTACAAATGTCCGGCGTGCGGACATCGCGACGAGATCTTCAGCCACGGCGGCGGCAAGCGCCTCGCCCAGGAGGTCGGCACCGACTTCTTCGGCGAGATCCCGATCGACACGCGGATCCGGTTCGGCGGCGATGCGGGCGTGCCGATCATCATGGCGAGCCCGGACTCCGAGAACGCCCAGCGCTTCATGGATCTCGCGTCGGCGGCGGCGATCAAGGTCGCACGCAACGTGCTGTCCAAGCCGAAGCGGTCGCCGCGGCTCTCCGTCATCAAGTAGCCGCTGACCGAGCGGCCGCACGGCGGCGGACGGCCGGGATCGGTTCGCCGACTCCAGAAAGCTGCCGGCGGATCCTGTCCAGCCGGCCACCTTTGGGTACCGTCTGCAGGCTTTGGGGGGAGCAGGATGCTGACGTTTGGCGATGTGGAGCAGGCCATCGTGGCTCGCGATCCGCAGCTCGGCGAGCTGCTCGTCCGCTACCTCGCGCAGCCCGACCCCGAGCCCGGGCGTGACGAGCTCGTCCCGACGGCCGGCGCCGAGGAGCCCGACCACGTCGAGCCGGTCGACGTGCCCACCGGCGCCCTGACCATCGATCGGCTGCGCGGCGAGGTCTCGCCCACCGGGCTCGCGAACAAGAACCCCACCGAGCAGAAGCTCGCGCGGCGGGACGCGTTCACCGCCGCCGAGCGCTCGCCGTTCGCGCCACCGCGCCTGCGGCTCGGCACGCTGCTGATCGAGCTGTACGCCCAGGGCGATCCAGGAGCGCGGTCCGCGCTGCTCCACGTGTTCGCCCACGGCACGATGCGGTGGGGCGTGTGGAAGGCGGCCAAGGCGATCTTCAAGCAAGCCGAGCTGCTGCACGACGCCGCGATGTTCGGCGTGCTCGCGTACCGGTTCGACGCGATGACCGCGACGGAGTACGCGCGGCACGAGATCGGGACCGGCACCCTCGTCTACCTGCGCCGGCGGGCGTGGCGCTTCCTCCGCTTGCTCGGCCAGGCCTCGCCCGACGCCTACCCGGCCTACGCGGTCGAGGTGCTGCGGCACTACCCGCCGAGCCACGTCGCCTACACGCCGTCGTGGGTCGCGGCTCATGTCTGGGCGCACGCGAACCTGCGCTTCGCGCGCAGCTCGGCGAGCTTCGGGCCCCCGACGGCGGGTGATCCGATGGCGATCCGCGCGTTCCCGGCGGCGTGGAAGCTGTCGCCCGCGCCGCTGCTGCGGCTGCTCGATGCCGCCCTCAACGATCTCGTGTGCGACTGGGCGATCCGCTGCCTGCGTGCCGATCATGCGCTCGCGCTGCGCGCCGTCGAGCCGGCGTGGCTCGCGCGGCTCGGCCGCCGCCCGGTGCCCGCGATCCACAGCTTCGTCGTGTCGCTGCTGCGCGAGAGCCCGGAGCTGCATCAGAGCAAGCTCCGCCAGCTCGGGCTCCACGACGTCGTGCTCGGCTTCCTGCGCTCGCCGTCCGCCGACGCGCGGAGCTACGCGCTGGACTACGCGGCGTCGCACGCGCCCGAGCTCCCGCTCGACGAGCTCGTCGAGCTGGTGGAGCAGGGCGCGCCCGAGGTCCGGACGTTCGCGGCGGCGCGGCTCGAGGGCAGCTCGCCGCAGCAGCTCGGGCTCGCCGTGCTGCTCCGCCTGCTCGGCCACGATGCGACGCCGTGGGCCGTCGGCAAGCTCGTCCAGGGCTTCTCGCCGAAGGACGTCGACGCGGCACGCTTCGTGGACACCGCGGCGCGCGGCGCGAACGCGTACAACGCGCTGATCAAGTTCTTCAACGAGGGTCGGCTCACGATCCCCGCCGGGCACTTCACCGCCCTGCTCGACGATCCGCGGTTCGTGGACTGGCAGCTGCGCACCGTCGTGCAGAGCGCGTTCACCGAGCTCGGGAAGCGGAGCGCGCGCGAGATCGGGATCCCCTGGATCCAGGCGTCACTCGAGAACCGCGCCCGCACCGACACCGTCGTGCGCTGGCTCGACGGCGGGATGCTGAGCGGGACCGAGCTCGACGTCGACTGGCTGAAGACGCTCGTCGGCAAGCCCCGGCTGCGCCCGATCGCGCTGCGGCTGCTCGGCGATCGGCGGCGCGTCGAGCCGGCGCGCATCGGCCTGACGTGGCTGCTCGAGGTCGCCCGGTCGCAGGACAGCGACCTCGCGCAGTTCGCGCAGCGCATGCTGCTCGAGAGCTTCCAGCCCGCGGACTTCGCGAACGGCGATCCGGTCGCTGGCGTGCAGCGCCTGTGGGAGCTCGCCACGGGCAAGCGGCAGCCGGAGGTGGTGCGCGGGTTCGCCGCGACGTACCTCAAGGCGCATCATCCGGTGCTCGGGCCGCGACTGCCCGAGGCGCGCGCGCTCGGCATCACGCCGCGGCTCGGCCACGAGGCGTACCCGTTGACGACCGTGCGCCCGCTGTTCGACGACGATCGCGCGGACGTGCGGCGCCTCGCGGTGGCGGTCGCCGCCGAGGAGCTCGTGCGGTGGGGCGATCAGGACCTCGTCTACGTGCTCGCCGGATCCTCTCGCAGCGAACCGCGCGCGCTCGGCGGCGAGCTCCTGCTCGGCACGATCGTCGAGGGCGACGCGCGGCGGATCCCGGCGGGCTGGGTCGATGGCCCGCGGCTGTTCCGGCTCGCCGAGAGCCCGCACAAGGCGGCGCGCGAGGTCGCGCTGACGCTGATCCGCCGGCTCTATGCGCAGGTCGGCGGCGCCGAGCGCCTCGCGTGGCTGATGGACAGCCCGGAGCGCGACGTCCGGTTGTTCGCGGTGCGGCTGTTCTGGGATCGCCATCGCCCGAAACCGCTGCCCGCGGAGTACGTGCCGCGCAAGGCCGCGGGCGCGCCGCTCGGGACCGAGCGGTTCACCGACCTGGTCGCGCTCCGCCAGTTCGCGCGGGTCGTGCTGTTCGGCCTGCCGCCGGGGCGGATCGGCGAGCGGGACGCCCTCGTCGAGGGCGCCCCGCGTCCCGAGCGCGCGTTGCCGGCGAGCGTCGCCAAGCGCCGGCTCATCGAGTCGCTGCGTGACGTCGCGCTCGAGGATGTCGAGCTGGCGCGCGCGATCACCCCGGTGCTCGCCGAGTTCACCGAGTCGACCGCCAAGGGCGAGTGGCAGGCGAGCGTGCAGGCGCTGACGGCGCTGCGGGCGCGCCACAAGGAAGCGATGACGGAGCTCGCGTCGTGATCACCGGTCCCTGGATCGAGCGGCTCGAGGCGATCGCGGTCGCGCGCGAGGTCGTCGCCGTGGCGGGACGACGCGATGCCGCGGGCGTCGTCGGCTCGGCGGTGCACGTCCTCCCGACGACCCTGCTCGACGGCAAGGGCACCGGCTGGTCGCTGCCGGCCGGCGCCGCCGTGCGCGCGCTCGCGTTCGCGGGTGACGAGCTGCTGCTGTCAGCCGGCGACGATGGCCGGCTGATCGCGTGGGACGTGACGGGAC
>JALZOI010000473.1 GCA_030857245.1 Myxococcota bacterium | reverse complement strand
GGATCGATGATGACGAAGATGTCGCCGGATGGCGTCACCGCCATGTGGCGCGCGCGCCCGAGGCCGTCGGCGAACACCGACGCGCAGAAGCCCGCGGGCAGCGTGATGCCGCCATTGTCTGCGGCGCACACCTGCGAGGACGGCGAAGCATCGGGGTTCGTCGCGGCATCGGGGCGGTTCCCGTTGTTGGAGTTGTCGCCGCAACCAGCAACCGCGGCCAGTGCGAACAAGGAAGGTGACAGGTGAGCGAGCGAGCTGCGCATGGGATAGGTCCCTTTCAAAATCTGCACCCGATGCAACCGTCACGCCCGGAGCTACCGCGGCGTCACCCGCCCGCAGATGTGGCTCGTGCGACGCACGGAGCCCGATACCGGCGGCGAATCGAGCTCACTCGCGCGCATGAGCACGGACGTCGGCGCGACGGCGCGACGGCCGAGCGCGCAACCGCCGACGCTGTTCGAAACTTTGCAACACATCGTTCGAATCGATGACGACACCGCCGCGCACTTAATCGAGCCCGCTGTTCATCGACAGACCGTGAGGCGAGCGATCTCGGACTTCAGGTGAGCGCGACGGTTCCCCGGTGTCGGTCGTTAGCGTCTCGCTTGCTCGCCACTCGGGCGGGCGTCGAGGCTCTTGAGGAACTCGACCATGTCGACGCGTCGGTCCGGATCCGCGACGTAGAAGGGGTGCGGCGCCTTGGCACCTCGACTGGGGTCGAGGAGCTGGTCGAGGCTCGTCACGGATGCGTCGTGAAGGAACAGCGTGGTGCGTGCGAGGTCGAGCAGGAGGGGCAGCGGGGTGCCTCGCTTCTCGCCGCGATCACTCGCGTCCTCGACGATCATCTTGTCGTCGAACGTGCCAGGCGAGTCCTGGATCGGGCTCATCGGTGGCTCGCGCTGGGCGATCACCACCGGCGCGTAGCCCGGGAAGATCGTGGTCATGTCGACGATCATCGGCGGGACGTGCTTTCCCTGATCGACGTTGTGGCAGCCGGTGCAATCCGTCTGGAACATCTTGCGTCCGCGTGTGGCGCGCGCGATGTCCACCGGCGGGGCTGCAGGTGCCGGCAGGCTGTCGGTATACGCGTTCAAGTCGAACAGCTTCTGGTCGTCGACTCGGAGTCCGACGGGCGCACTCGGCCCCATCGCCATCGCCGACGCGGTCACGAACGGGTAGCCCTTGACCTTCGTCGCCTTGAGGATGAACGCGTAGTTGTCCGCGAGCTCCTCGCCGGCTTTCCCGCCTTTCTGCTTGAGGAACTTGCGCCCGTTCTCGGTGACGAGCGTGGTCTGGTCGAGGTTGATGGTGAAGGAGCCGTTGCCGATGTGGTCGAGCACGGCAAACGAGGCAGAGCTCCCCCACGGCGCCGCGAGATCCGTGCGGAACAGCGGCGTGTTCTTCACCGGATTGCCATTGCCATCCGAGGTCTCGTCGAACGTTCCGACCGGGTAGAACGCCGGATTCTTGAGGTATGCGTCGACCTCGGCCTCGGTCGACGTCTTGAGGAGCCCCTTGGGCGCGCGTCCATGCGTCGCCCCACCGAGCTCCGCCTGGAGGTTCGGGTAGTACGCCCGCGAGTTCGCCGCCATGGCGAGGATCGCTCCCATGTTCAGCTTGAGGTTCGCCGGGCCGTCGATCCGGCGACCAATCGAGCCGCCGCCGAGATCCGCGAGGACCGAGCCGTCGGTGATCGTGTGGCAGATCGCGCACGCGACGCCGACCTTGTCCCCGGAAGCGACGTCCAGCTTGCCATCCCGGTTCGTATCAACCGGGACGACTCCGATCACCGCGCGCGCGTTGATCAGCTTGATGGTCATCTTCGGGTCATTCAGCATCGGAGCTTGCTTGGCCGAGCGATCGGTCTTGAGCTCGGCGATCAGCGCCTTCTGGGTCGCAGCATCCAGCAACTCGACATCGATCTGGAGCCCGGCTGCGAGAGCCTGGATCGGCGTGAGCTTGGCGGCGGTCATCCCCTGCGGCATTCGCATCGCGTCGGTCCAGAAGCCCTCGTTGCCGAAGGTCTCGAACCGGAACACGTCCCGCCCACTCTCGGCGCTTCCGGTCTTGTGCGGGCTCGGGTTTCTGCTCGCGCCCTTCGGTCCATCCTGCCTGCCGGCGGCGGCCGGGGAGTCCGCTGGGCTCGGCTTGATGTCGGTTCCGACGGTCGGACCACCTGGAACCGGGGGAGCGGGTTTGGGCTCGGAGCCGCCGCAGGCGGCGAGGATGCCAAAGATGGAGACGGATCGACCAAGAATCATCTGCGGCGCCGATGCAACGAGTACGCCGGTGCTCGACGGCGCGACCGCAGCACCGGCGCCCTCGAAGGTCGCGACCTACGTAGGCTTGCGCGACCCACTGGCGCTCGGCGAGCGCGGTCGCTGAGGCATCCTGGGCTCAGCGCCGCGTCTGCCGCGATGACGTTCGCGTCGACCGACTGTCGCTCTGGAGCTGCTTCGCCTCGTCCAGATGCGTCGCGATCTCCTGCCGCGTCGCACTCAAGTGCGCCTTGACCGCTTCGTGCTGCGCTGTCTTGAGCTGCTGATCGATCATCTGCAGCGCCTCGGTGTGGCCCTTGACCATCAGGTCGAGGTACGCGCGCGCGAACGGTTCGCCGTCGAGCGGTACGATCTTCGCGAGCGCGCCGGCGTGCTTGTCCTGGAACGCACGCACGGCGGGGGTCTGCAGCGCCGTCACCTTGTTGTTTTGACCGACCATGGCGGTCTCCCCAACGTGCTTGCCGTGATGCTCGTGCAGCATCTTCGCGTAGTCCATGACCGATCCACGGACCTGCTTCATCTCTGCTGTCGAGGCCGCGTGAACCTCGCCGAGGTCGAGCGCGACGAGCATGGCGAGGATCTCGCCGTCGCGATTCGCGCCGGTGACAGCTGTGTCGGACCGCTTGGGGATCCCGGGGAGACTGACCGCTTCGAGATCTGCGGCAGCGGTCGCCTGCTGCGGCTGGAACTGAAGGGCCATCGCGTACGGAGGATTCTTGCCCTCTGCGCGCTGAACGACGACCTCGCCGAACTGCTTGCGCGCCGCGACCACCGATTTCTTGCCCGAGATAACGTCGTTCGCGAGGTTCAGCGTGAGCACGTTGTTGCTCTCGAGGTCACAACGCGCGGACAGCTCGCCGGCCACGCGATAGATCGAGATGCTCGCGTCGAACGCATGGACCTCGTCGGTCTTGTCGTTCGGCACGTTGAAGTTGATCGTGTGCTCCAGATAGTCCATGTGCGGCATCGGGAAGTCGTGCGGCAGCATCGCCTTGGTCAGCATGATGCGCTTGTAGGGGCCCGCATCGCGCCAGATCATCCGTTCGGACGTCACCTCTTGCGGCGCTCCGTACTTCGCCATCATCTCCTGACCGGCGAGCTGCGGCCCGGGCGGCCAGGTGCCCAGCATCTTGTTGGCGTCGGCCATCGCCTTGGCGGTCGCCGGCTTCTTTGCGGCCTTGGTGGTGTTGTCCGCCATCGCGGGTGTGCCGATCGCGAGCACGCTGATGGCAAGAATCTTCTTGAATACGTCGAATCCAGTCCGGTTCATGATTTCACCTCAATGAAAGTTGCCGAACAGTGGAGCAACGGACGTGCCTGACCGGTCATTGGCGCGGTGGAGCATGGTGCCGCCTTGCAGTGCCGGCAGTCGCGAGTGCGGTGGTCAGCAGGCTGAATCCAAGAGAACCATCCGAGTCATTGACCCGTTGATCGCGGGCACGTAATCGCCGGCACCGCGCCATCCCGGATCGACCGCGGCCTGCGGTGTCGCTGCGCTCGCCGGCGTATACGTGGTTCTCGATCGTACGTAGTCTTGCGCAGCGCGCCCCCGCGGCGCTGACCAAAACCGCGCGGGTCTTCGTACGCGATGGACTCGATCATCCGACAGCAGGGTGTCTCAGCGGCGCACGCAGTCGCGACGAATGTGAATGACCCCACGCGGTTCCCCTCGTTTCGTGGTCGTGCGTCGTTCTCCGACGAGCGGACTCTCTATTGCAACTCGTCAGACACATAGGAGGCCCAGTATGCGAGTAACTTTGACGAGCCATCGAGTCCTGATTTCCGTCCTTGCGGGTGCGGCACTTGGTGCCGTCGCCTGCGGAGATAACGGCGACGACGGACCGGACCCGGACCCGGATCGAGGAGTCGATGGCCCCGCCGGTGCCGACGTCAACCTGCATCCTCACGACAGCGGCAACGCACAGGCCGGGCGGGACGTGTTCCGCAACGAGACCTTCGGCAACGAGAACTTCTGGACCGATGTGGTCAAGCTGCCGCAGGGCATCACAGCCGCAGCGTTCACGCCCAAGCAGGCTCTGATGGCCGGTTACCACGTCAACGTCGACAAGCTCGACGACACGACCAAGGCGGCGATCGCAGCCGAGGTCCAGACCGATCTGTCACCCGCGAATGCCCCGCTGCTCAACAGTTTTGCGACCACGGTGAAGCTGATCAACGCGAACGCCGTGATCGGCGTCGTGGCAGTTGATAGCAACAACAACGGGACGATCGACATCACGGCCGGCGACAAGGTCGGCGTCGCATGCGCGTTCTGCCACGCGATCACCGATGGCTCCGTGTTCAAGCTTCCGAACGGCGGCTCGATCGGCCGCGAGGTCGACGGCCCGACGCCTCATACACTCAACGTGGGAGCGACGTTCGCGATCGCGGCGAACAGCCGCGCGCTCTATCCGATCGCGCAGCTCGCGCTGACCGCCAACGGCGGCAAGACGATCGGTCGTGCTCCGACGGGCCTCACCGAGACGTCCACGGAGGCAGAGGTCGACGCGTACTTCAACAATCCGCAGTTCTATCCGATCGGAATGTTCGACGATGCGCCGGACGGTAATGGCGCACCGATGCACATGCAGCCGATGTTCCGCCAGGATCTGGCGGCGCCGTATGGCAGCGAGGGCGCGATCAGCAAGCTCGACAACTTCAGTAACCTCGTCTACACGGTGCTATTCGATCTGAGGACGCTCACCGCACCGGGCGGACGCGCCTTCCTGCACGCGCTCGGTGGCGCCGCCGGTGACGAGATCGTCGCCGACTACGTCTCGATCTTGAACGCGACCGGGGTTCCGGTGGAGCCTCAGCTCGAGATCTCGTCGACCGGCATGCCGGGAGCCGAGGCGACTCCAGCCGGCGTTCGCGTCGATAACACGAAGCTGATGGACATGAACGCATACCTGGACGGCCTCTCGGCGCCGATCGGCAGGCAGGTCGCGGCCGCGTCGATCGCCAACGCCCGCCAGCTGTTCCGCGAGAACTGCACGTCGTGTCACAACGTGGATCAGGGCAAGTTCGTGCCGTCGATGTTGATCCCCATGGAGGATATCTTCCCGGGCGACAACCCGGTCGTGCTCGCCCAGCGGATGCCGCCACTCGGCCCCATCGTCAACACGGTCGACAGCATCTTCGACGACAAGATGGTGGTGGTCAACGCGTCGATCCGCGGCGACATCCGAGGCATCGCGCTGCCGCTGCTGCTCGATCTCGCGCGCAAGCCGGTCTTCCTGCACGACAACAGCGTGCCAACCCTGGACAACCTGCTCGACGAGAGTCGCGGTCCGCTGGCCCCGCATCCCTTCTACCTGTCGGGACAGGATCGCGCGGACATGATCACGCTGCTGGAGTCCTTCTCGGCGCCGTAGCCCTCGCGTGATCCGAGTCCTCCGGAATCAGGAGCCCCACCGTGAACAGGATCATCAGCATGACCGCCGCGGGGATCTTCGCGGTGACCGCGGCAGGGTTGTTCGCGGCACGTGCCACGGCCGATCGCGCGGCCGACGAGGACTCGAGCCCGACAGCGACCGTTCGAGCCCCGTTCGAGATACCTGAACCAAGCGCCCGCACTGGCTGCGACGGCCTCTCGGCGAACAGCGTCGAGAGGTCCGATTGTCGTCACGAGCTGGTGTCGGGCGTCAGCGACCGATGATCCGACGCGTGTCTTCGGATCGTCCGTGAGCCCGACGGTCGGGACTCACGATTCGGCTCGGAGCCTCGCCAGGACCGACGCCGTCACCGGAGCGTCGACCGCCCCCGACTCGATCATCACGCGCAGCCG
>JALZOI010000055.1:1868-19442 GCA_030857245.1 Myxococcota bacterium | reverse complement strand
GTTCCCCGACGACCTCGTGCTGGGGGCGCTCCGGTTGCGACGGCACCAGCGAGCGCCCGAGATCCTCCATGCGACGTGGCGTGGCTCGCCGGCGAAGGCCGCGATCGGCCCGGCGCTGCCCGAGGCCGCGCTCACCGGCGTCAACCTCGCGGCGGGTACACTGCCCCTGCCGAGCCTCGGGTGGCGCGCGCAGCTCGTCGCGGCCTCGGCGAGCGGGGTGATGCGGCTCGTCGAGCACCAGCAGGCATCGCCGGCCTCCCTGCAGGTGCTGGTCGTCGGCGCCGCGGTCGGCTACCCACTCGGCTGGCACATGCCGGGCTCGCCCGGGATCGGGGTGCACCTCACCGACGGCGAGCCGCCGGTCATCCCCGACGCCGTCGAGGCGCTCGGCTGCGTGCTGACGGGCCGCTGGGAGGTCATGCCACGCGACCTCGCGCCCCACGTCATCGCCGAGCTCGTCGAGCACCTGGCGATCGAGGACCGGCTTGCCGATGCCGCGCGGCTCTGTGACGGCGCGACCGATGATCCGCTGGTGCGCGCGGTGCGCGGCACGGTCCACGCACTCGCCGGCGACCTCGATCGCGCGATCGCGAGCTACGAGAGCGCCAACGCGTTCGCGCCGCTCGCCGAGGTGCTGATCAGCCGCGGCGAAGTCGAGCGCGCGCTCGCGATCGCCGTCGCGGCCGCCGTCGACATGCCCGAGGATGCGCTCGCCCTCGACGCGACCGTGCGCGCACTGTGGCACCTCGGCAAGCTCGACGAGGCGCGCGCGATCCTCGACGAGACGCCGGTGCGCACCCGTCGCCTCGAAGCCCTCTACGCGCTGCTCGAATGCACCCCCGGGCCGGCGAAGCTGGTGTTCCCGACGCTCGCCGACCGCGCCCACCGACGCGCCGATCGATCGGGCTCGCAGGTGCTCCGCGCGCGCGCCCACGAGCTCGAGGCCGGGTGAGCGGTCAGAACAGTGACACGCACTGCGCCGTGGCGTTGACGCCGGAGTTGAAGCGGTCGGCTTCGGTCCGCAACCACCACCGGCCGTTCTCGACCTTCACTTCGGCCCACTCACCGTATCCCGTGAAGTTGCCACCGAGGTGCGTCAGATAGCAGACGCGATCGGAGGATGAACCAAGATCGACATCAGCGTTGTTGAAGGTCCTGCCGTCCTTCGGAGCCATCTGCGAGATCGGGCCGAAGTAGTTCGCGTTGCGCGTCGCGAAGTTCGCGGTCTGCAAGCGAGCCGCGAGCGCGCGACCACGCACACCGCTGCCGCTCATCGCGTTCGCCCGCGCGGTCCACGTCCCCGGTGTGGCGTACACCGAGAGGTATTCGCCACCGCCGCGGAATTCGCCCTGCATTGCAGAGAGCCATGTCATGTCGGAGATCGGCGCAACGTTGTACGTGCTGTTCGAGACGAGCGGGATGGACTGGGCGATGTACCCCTTCGCGACGTTCGAGAACGCGGTGTAGTTCACACACGTCGCCGTCGCTTTGAGCGCGCGCTGCATCGAGCCGCCCGTGACGTACCAATGGTTGTCCGCCGCGCGATAGACCTCGACCCATTCACCTCCGCCGTAGAACGCGCCGTGGACCTTCGACAAGAAACAGAAGTAGTCGGTCCCGTTCGCGAGTGCCTGCGGACCTTGGCCGACGGTCCACGTGCCGGTGATGTACGAAGTCAATGCCTGCGACGTCGTCGACAGGGTTTCGTCCTCCGTGTCGACGGGCTCGCTGTCGTCCGCGACACACGCCGTGGCCGAGACAGTTGCTGCAATGAGGCATGCATAGATGCGGTTGGTGTTCTTCATCGAACATGAAGATGCGGCCCGCGCAGGATGTGACAGGGCCGATCGGCGTTCGGCCCTGAACGTGCCTCCGAGCCGATTCGAGTACGGCGCTGCTGCACGAGCCCCGTCGATCGTATGCTCCGCTATGGGCAGGCGCTTCCCAGGGACCTCGGTCAGCTGGCTGAGGCCTACGAGCGCTACAAGGTCGACGGGACCAAGTTGTGGGGTTGGAAGATCGCGCTCGAGCTGCCGGGCGACGACTTCGAGAGCTGGGTGGAAGGACAGCAGGAAGAGCCCGAGAACAGCTCGCTCTGCTTCGTGCAGCACTTCGCGAACCTGGTGCTGGTGGGCCACGCCACGGACGGCGACCTCTTCTACGCCTACGTCGATCCCACGGACAGGAACCACGCCGAGGTCTGGTGGTACGACCACGAGCAGGGCTCGGTTTACGGCCCGCCCGAGGCCGACTCGCTGGCCACCTTGAGCCTGCTCTCGGAGCTCGCCCAGCAGGCGTCGCGAGGCGGGGATGCCGAGCTCGAGCCGCTCCTCGAGCGGCTGGTCGGCAAGACCCCGATGCGCGGGCACTTCCGCGAGATCGTCGCCTCGGTCGGCCGGGGGATCAACTTCGAGAAGAAGTACGTGCCGAGGACCGCGGCGGCCCGGTACTTCGGTCGGGCGCGATGGGTGATGAACCTCCTCCGGGAGGGGACCTTCGAGCCGGCCGAGATCAAGAAAGCGCTCAAGGCCGAGAAGGACACCGCGCTTCCAGGGCCTGCGTCGATCCACTTCGCGCCCGAAGCGCTCTACTGGCTTGCCCGATCGTTCTGGTTGAACAAGGACGCTGAGCTGCAGGCGCTGATCAAGCTCGCCAAGCAGAGCCGCGTGCCGATCGTTCAGTCCTCCGCGCTCACGTTCGAGGCGCTGCAGGCAGGCCGCTCCGAGCTGGGGGCGATCGCCGACGTGCACGAGGTGCGCGGGAAGCTGCTCGCTGCGCTCGGAAAGGTTCGGTGACGTCGATGCTTCTGGCGTGATCGGCCTCGGCAAGCTGGGGCTCCAGCATGCTGCGGCGCCTGATCAAGGGCGGCCAAGAAATCGAGCAACCGGCGAAAGCTGTCCTCGACGTGACGCGGCAATCCGAAGCCATCGGCCGACCGATCTCGTGCGTCTTGCAGCATGGTGTCGAGGTGGTCGGCGATCACCCGATAGGACGCTGTCGTTTGCGCGCGGCGCGGGCGATAGCCGCTGCGAGCACGCCGAGGGGTTCGAGATCGTGTATCGATCGATCGGCCGTCGCAGGTCGTCGTGCTCGTCCAGCCACAGGGCGACTGCGTGGACGGGATGTTCTCGTTATCGGTCGACGAGACGCGGCTGTACGACGAGCAGCGCCGCGACCACGTCTCCCTCGTGCAGGTCGGCGACGGCCAAGGCGAGGCCGCGCTAAACATCACGTTCGTGTCCACCTATGCGAATGTGCTCTGGTGGAGAGCCACGATCGACCGGGTCCTGGTTGGGTCCTAGGCGGCCGGCGCAAGCGCCGCTGACCACCTGCAATCCGAATCTCTGACGGGTCCGACGAACCGCGGCAGGCAGGGCGTCGCGCGCATGTCGCGATTTGCGCCACCTTCGAAACGTCCATGCTGCCGACTCGCCGCCCGGGCTGGGTCCGCTACGCTAGTGCGGGTCATGGGCGTTCGGAAGGGTCGACTCGCAGGGGATAGCCACGCACGGACGGTCTCGCGCGTTCGACCTATGCAAGCGCTGTTGAATCAAGCGGCACGTGATGGCTACACGCGCGGGTTCGTCGATGCGCTCCGCGAGGGCGCCCGCACAGACGACTGCGACGCGCTGACCATTCTGGCGATGTTCCATCGCGACGGTCTTCGCGGCGAACGAGGCGAGGTGCTCATCAGAAAGAACGCTCGGCTCGCTCTTTCGTACGACCTGCGCGCTGCCGAGTTGGGAGAACCGTCCGCGATGGCGAGCATCGCGGACGCGTTGACTTCGCCACCTTCGAGTTCAAGCAACCTCGCTCGAGACACGCTCTACAAACGGGCTTTCCGGCTCGGCAACACGACTGCCGCCCTCAACCTTGCTGCGACGTACCAGAACCTTGGTCGCTATCGCGACGCGGTGCGATGGTTTCGCCGCGCCCTGGCGGCTGGGGACCCGAGCGCACTTCTTGAACTCGCCAAGGCCGAGTTGCTCGGAATGGGAACGCGACGCAACGTTCCAGCTGCATTCGAACGGCTCCGTCGTCTCGCGCGCGGTGTGGCATTCACGGCTCCCTTCGAGCGCACGGAGGCGATGGAGATCATGGCCGACGCATTTCGGAACGGCTGGCTTGTTCGACGTGACTACCCGCAGGCGATCCGACTGCTTCGCAAAGCGGCGAGTCTTGGGAGCGACGCGGCGAGGGGGCTGCTTGTAGACGAGGGATTCGACGTCTCGTGACGGAGGCTGAGTGATGGAGATGGCCGCTATGGCTGCGGCGACTACCGTGTGACGGCGTACGGCTTCGACCCGCCGGGCGTTCGGTGGGAGCTTATCGTCGAGGATCTAGCCAACGCGTGATTCGTCTCGGCGCCCAGCCACGCACCGCGGACTGGGAACGAATCACTTGACGATCGGTCGTTGCACTTGGTGGTAGATGCGCAGCACCCAGAACGCGCTTGGCTGACGCTGGTAGTAAACGCGCAGGGGAGGGACCGGCCAACTCCGCACCACTTCGCCCGAGACCAAGGTCTGTTCCGGACCCTCAAACTCATCGCGGGCAAGCTTGTCGATGACCATGAAGATGCGGTCGCTGAGCTCCCTGGCGGCAACGGCGTTGCGCTCGGCCAGGTAGCCGATGATCGCCGCGAAGTCTGCCTCCGCCTGGGGCGCGAAGTGGAGCGTCACCGACGAACGATCGAATCGATGGTCTGGCGAACTTGGTCGACCGTGCGGCCTTCGCCGGCTCGCAGCGACGCGAGCGCGTCCGCGAGGCCTTGATCCTCATCAGCGGTCAGCGCCGGTGCAGCCTCGACGGCTTCGACCACGTACGTTCCCGCCGGCAGCTCGCGCAGCTCCTCGGGGATGTCCTTGCCGTTCCAATGGAGCACGCGTGCGCCAGCCATGAGTCACCATATCACTGGCATGACGCCTGGCCACGCTCGTACTTCGGTCGCCTAGCCAGCTACTTGCCTGCGTTTGACTCGAGGAGATGCTCTACGAGTCCCTCAAGGCCCGTTCGGCTGGCGACGAAGCGAACGATGCCCGCCTTGTCGATCACGATCGCCGTCATGTCTTCGCCGATAATTTCTGCCCGGCGAGTCTCGCGAGCGCGTTGTCAGGCGGGCATCTCAAGAGCCGACGACGATGGTGTAAAGCGCAGGGGAGCTTGCGGTGCGGCGCGCGCACGCACGCGGCCCGTCTCGAAGGCGAGGTTCGGACGCGACAACATACCTCGCGCTAAATGGCGGGCCGATAGCCGTACGCTTCGAGGTGCTCGAGCATCGGGCCGAGGTCGCCGGTGTTCTCGACGAACGCCGCGTAGCCGCCCTTGGGATGGCGCTCGACGCGCGAGACTGCGGTGATGCCCGGAGCCACCATCAGGCAATCGTGCAAGTTCTCCTGCTCGGCGTTCGTGTAGGTCTCAGGCGTCTCGAGCAGGAGGTGCAGGAAAACGAGCTTTGCTTTTCGCATGTTCGATTCTCCACTTACGCGACCGTAGTCGCAGCGCACAGCGCGATGGGTCGAGTCGCGGACTGTTCGTGATGACGCCATGCGCCGGCGTTGCCGCTCTCGAGCATCGAGGCGAGCACTTGCCCTTACGTCACTTTCGGCGGCAGCCGGAACAGTGAGAGGAATGTCTTCGCCAGCGGGCGATCACCTTCGATCGTGAGCGCGCTCGACGGGCGCCCGCCGTACACCACGGAGGCAATGACCTCCGGCTCGCCGGCAAGAGTCACGTCCACGTCATGCAGCGCGTCGCGGCGGATCGTGATCTCACCGTCCTTCACCCGCGCCACGTACGTGTCCTTGCCGATGCGTAGGCCGACGGTCGCGTCGACGCCCTTCGCGCGCTTGCCGTCGAACATCGTGCGGAACGACAGCAGGATGGACGCGGCGCTGAGCGGCAACGTCGGATCATGTGCCGGCGAACGTGCAGCCCAGCGGCCCATCGCCTGGAAGATCGGCTCGGTCTCGCGCCCCCACGGCGTGAGCTCGTAGACTTGGACGTTGGCAGGCGGCGGGAGCTGGCGGCGCACCACGACGGCGGCCGCTTCCAGACCTTCGAGCCGCTGCGTGAGCACGTTGGCGCTGATGCCGGGCAGGCCTTCACGAAGCTCGCTGAAGCGCCGCGGCCCGAACATGAGCTCGCGGACGACGAGCAGAGCCCAGCGCTCGCCGAGCAGCTCGAGCGCGTGTGCAGCTCCGCACGCGTCGTCGTACCAGAGCTTCGGCGTGCGCTTGGTTGATTTGGTCACTTTTTCCAACTGGGTGGTTTCATAAGATAACCGGCCGGGGCATGTTCGTCAAACAACAAGGAGGGTGTGATGCCCAAGATGATCTTCGTGAACCTCCCGGTGACTGACGTCGCGAAGTCGACTGCGTTCTACGAGTCGCTCGGAGCCAAGCGCGACCCGCGCTTCTGTAACGAGACCACGTCCATGATGACGTTCTCGGAGCACATCCACGTGATGCTCCTTACCCACGAACGCTTTCGCGAGTTCACCGCGAAGCCCATCGCGGACTCGAAGAAGACCACCGAGGTGCTCTTGTGCCTCTCCGAGGACAGCCGTGCTGCCGTCGACGCCACCGCCGAGGAGGCGATCGCTGCCGGCGGCAAGGCCGATCCGTGCGTGAAGCAGGACTACGGCTTCATGTACGGGCGGAGCTTCGAGGACCTCGACGGTCACATCTTCGAAGTCGTGTGGATGGACGTCGAAGCCGCCATGAAAGCGTCGACGCAGCCCGCGACAGCGCAAGCGCAAGCCCATGCCTGAAGCATCGAAACCACAGACAACAAGAAAAGGAGCAGGACCATGGCGTACGTAGAAGGATTCGTGATCGCAGTGCCCGTTGCAAAGAAGCAGGCGTATATCGAGATGGCGAAGAAGGCCGTCGAGATGTTCAAGGAGTTCGGAGCAACCCGCATCGTCGAGTGCTGGGGCGACGACGTGCGGGACGGCAAGGTGACGGACTTCCGCCGCGCGGTGAAGGCGGAGGAGAGCGAGGCCGTCGTCTTCTCGTGGATCGAGTACCCGTCGAAGGAGGTACGCGACGCGGCAAACGCCAGGATGATGAGCGACGAGCGGATGAAGAACATGGACATGCCGTTCGACGCGAAGCGGATGATCATGGGCGGCTTCGAGCCCGTGGTCGACGCGTCCTGATAGGCGTCTGCGGCCCTCTGCCGTTAGCCCGACAGTCGCGGCGTTCCTCGGCACCCCCGCCGCTGCCCAGGCGTTTCCCACGTCGAGCCCGGTCTCGCAGGCGCTCCGCGACGACAGCTGCATGAGGCCGACCCCACGTTGAAGATCACCTCATCGCTGGGCACCGGGCGTGGCCGAAGAGCGTGCGGCGGAGCGCGCGTTTCCGCGATGCTCTCGCGCCGGAAGTCGCGCGCGATGCCGTGCGCTTGCTCGATGCGAACGTGTTTTCCTGGCCGCCATCTAGCCGAGAGTGGCGGATGCGCATGGGAATCGAACCTGGGTGAGGCACCAATCCCGACGAGCACTTGCCCTCGTCTCGCCCAGTTAGGTTCCGGTGCGTTCCGGGTAGTCGGCGGTGATTCCGAGTGGTCTGGCAGCAGAGTGGCAGCAGCTCTGGTGCCCGATCACGTCCGCTCGAAGAGTGCGTGCAGACCGCGGACAACGCGACGAACGTCGCCCCAGCCGTCCGGACGACGAGGTGGCGGCGACTACCTGTGATGACCACGCGAGCACCATCGACCGAGCGCAGAGCCGCGTTGGCCTCGTGCGAATGTCGGCCATCTCCGCGATGTATGCGCGGCCAGGTGCCCGCAATCGTGGGCGTCTCGCGTGCCCGAACGGGCTACCGAAACGCGCCGCCCTCGGGCGGCAGCTCTGCCCTGCCCCACGCCGCGAGATCTCGATCGGCGTCATCCGCAGCTGCTCGATAGACCAGCGGTACGTTCCATTGCCGCTCGACGAGCCAGCGGTAATGACCGGCCCGCACCGTCGTGTTGGGCTCCGCGCGCGCGAGCTCGAACAGGCGGGCTTCCTGATCGCCGCCGGCGCGCGACAGCTCGATGCTCGTCGCCGCGTCGAGCGCCGCCTGCAGAGCATCGGTCTCGCCGTCACCGAGCTCGATCGCGACCATCGCCTCTGCGACGTTGGCCTGCCAGCGCGCGAAGATCGTGGCGAGCTGCGCGCGCACACGGCTCGACAGCACCGAGCGCCACGACGCATCGCCGCTGCCGAGCTGCACGACGCGATCGAAGTCGTCATCACCCGTGCGCGGTGCATCGTCGTTCTCGCGGCGGGCAAGCTCGAGTGACCGCGGCCAGTCGCCGAGGCGCGCCTTCACCGTTGCACCCGACGCGTGCAGCGCGACCCACACCGTGCGCCCCCGATACATACCGGTGACGCGGTCGTCCTCGTACGGATTCCAGCCACCGGACGAGCTCGGATCCTTCGGTGCCGGCCAGTGCTTCGCATCTGCAATCTGCTTGCGCACCCGCGCGAACGCGCGATTCGCACCCACGATCTCGATCACGATCATCGCGCAGGCGATCGCGGCGCCCGTGCCCGCGATCACGTAGCCGAGGACGGTCTCGACCAGCATGCCGCCGACGATCGCGATCATCGAGACGGCACCGACCGCCCCGCGCAGACCTCGCGTGCGTACGCGACGCTGCCTGCGCGCCACGTGCCACATGTGAAGCGCGGCGGCGAGCAGCAGCGCCGCCGCCGGCCAGCCACCGATGCCCGTCGCGTGCATCCATTCGCGCTTCGACGCCGCATCCTCGGCAAAGATGCGGGTCGGCCGGGACGCGAAGTACGAACACTCTATATACGAGCCCGCCGGGTATTGCTGTTCGAGCGCAGCGCTTTGCGCCGACTCGCCCGTCGCGATGCGCATCGGCCGGACGGTAGTGATCGGTTTGTTGTCGATGATCCAGCGCAGCTTCGCCCAGATCTCGACGCGCTTGTCGTCGACCTCGCGGACCTCGGGCTTGCGCACTTCACAGTACGTCCCGACGATGTCACGCTGCTGCTCGCGCTCGGCCACCGACCAGGCGCCGATGGCGATCGCGCCCAGAGCCAGCAGCACCGCCCACACGCGCGGGTGCACGCCGTGAAACACGCGCAGCAGCAGATGCGCGACCGCGACCACCAGCGCGGCGGCGATGATCGGCAGGGTGGCCGCGAGCACGGGCTCAGGATAACGCGGACAGTGCGTCGCGCAGCTTCTGATTGCCCGGCTCGAGCTCGAGCCCGCGCTGGAACATGCTCTTGACCTTCGGGCTCTCGCCGAGCTCGATATGAATCCTCCCGAGCGCCCGGTACACCTCGCCCTTTGCCGTGCTTCTTCCGGCTCGACATTCGCGTCGCTCGAAGTCAGGGCATGCCCGCGAGATCGCGCTCGGCAACGAGGTGCGCACGGCACTCAAGGCGCATCGGCACCTCCGCGGCCCGCTCGTGTTCTGCGATCTCGCAGGGCGCGTGCTGACCGTGGGCGAGCCGCGCTACGCGAGGGAGTGCATCTGCAGGCGGGCAGGGCTTCGTCAGGTCGGCTGGCACGTCCTGCGGCACTCGTTCGCGAGTCACCTCGCGATGCGTGGCGCGCCACTGAAGGCGATCCAGAGCTGCTCGGTCATTCGACGCACCGAGTGGCAGCAGAATGGCAGCAGGATCCGAAAGTTGATCTAACCGCCGAGAATGTGGCGGAAGCGCATGGGAATCGAACTATGCGAGGAGGGTCTAAAAACCAGAATGCCCTCGACGCCTTGCAAGCCTCTCGCATAGTTAGTCCCTGCGCTCGTCCCGTCGGAGCCCGCTCAGACCCACCGAAACCCGCTGCTCGTGGCAAAACCATGGCAAAGGATTTCGGCCCTGATTCGGGCTCCGGTCTTTCTTTCTCGCGAGCATTTTCTCGTCGAGTAAACGCTCGTCGCGGATCGTTTAGCGACGCCCGAGCGATGAAGCGACCGCGCGCCACCGTTGTTGCGGCCAGCGTCGTGGCGGAGGTTCGCGCCGACCACCCGCACGCGGGCGTCCGCGGAAGTTGCGGGCGCCTCGCGATGCGGCGAGGCTCGGTCCGCATGCTCGTCCTCAAGCTCTCAACCGAGATTCCGCTGGCCGAACCCAACGCGGAGTTCGGGTTCATCACCTGGCTTGATGTCGTGATCCGCGAGTTCGACTCGCGGAATCCTGCGCCGGTTGGTACCGCTCGGGTCGCCGTGATCCACTGCGGCGAGGCGCTGAACCACGGAGTCTCGATGCACGACGTGCTCGACCAGGACAGCGAAGGACTCGGCGTCCTGGACGGCCTCTTCTTCGAGGATGGATCGCTGAAGGACGATTACGGCAACGGCGTCGGGTCGGACGTCCTCTACTTCGACAGCCTCGAGCTTCGACTGGATTGGCATGGCCGCAACGTGGAAGCGGCCGTCGTGCGTCGGATCCTCGACGCGTGGGGGCAGGGCTGCGCGATCGGCGTGATGCCGGCAGACGAGGTATCCCGCTGGAACATGATCGGCTTCGACAGCGCGCACGAGGCTTCTTCGGGCGAGCAGGGTTACGTCTACATGGACTTGTCGCTGAAGCATCCGAGGGTCGCGCAGACCGACGACGATGGGCACACGTTTGGCATCGACGTCGACGATCCTGTGTGACGAGAGCGAAAGCCATCGGGTGGTCGGTTGCGTCGTGAGGCTCACCAGGGCGCTACCGCTGTCGGATTCTCTTGCTGGTCTCCCGCTGGCGTTGGCGGCGCACCTGGCGTGATATTGGCGCCTGCTCGTCGATCTTGGGCTCGCCGGCCAGCGCGCCGTCTCGCAGTCCCTTCACCAGCTCGATGGTCTCGCTGACGTACCGCACCAGATCGTTGTACGTGAGGATGTGCAGCCCGGGGGTGACACGCTGTTTGCGTTTGAACTCGTCTTGAATCCTCGATGCTCGCGCACGCGCGCTGGCGGTTCCCACGACGATCACGCTCGAGCCCGCAACGACGGTCGACCTCTTGGTGTTCGATGTGGCCGATGGACGCTACGCGATCGATGCTCGGCTGGTCCGTGCCGTGGCGTCGCTCGGTCCGGTCGCCCGCGTGCCGTGGACCAATCCGTTCATCGCCGGCGCGCGTGCCGCGAAGGCCCGGCTCGAGGCCGAAGCGGCTCGGGGCGATTCGCTCTCGGCGCAGCCGGCGCCCTCGGCATCCTCGAGCACTGGGAACGAGTGATCCTGCTCGGCGTGCGGCCGGTTGCGACGCATTTGCGCCCCCGGATGAGGTCGCAATTCGTGATGTAGCGGCGTATTCTCATGGGCCTGGGTCCTGCAGTAGGGCTGCTGCTCCCCACGAAGGTTTCCATGATTGACTGCCAGACGACGCTCCGCGCCGCATACCAATGACCGGCACTACGGCCACGGCCGATGACGTCGGTGCGCTCGTGGAGTTCGTTCGCACCGACCGCACGGCGATCCTCGCCGCATGGCGGGTGCGCATCGGCAGCCTGCCGGCGTGGGACGGCCCGTCGCTCGCGACGCATGGGATACGCGTGCTCGAATGGGTGGTGACCTCCCTCGAGCAGCGCGGGAAGCCCGACGACACATCGACCGCCCTCCCGCTGGAGGAGAGCTTCAGCGCACCGCGAGCGATCGCGGAGCTCGCACTGCTCACGGAGACCATCGACCGGCTCAAGCCGCCGACAGTCGACAACGTCGCGCGTGACTCGCTCCACCGCGTCATCGACGCTGCCATCACGCACAGTCTCGCGCGCGACAACGACGAGAGCGAGCGCCTACGCAAACGGCTCCGCCTCGCGACGGACGTGACCCTGGTGGGCTCGTGGGAGCTGGACCCGGTCAGCGGCGTGGTCCTCGTGGATCCGCGGTCGCGCGAGCTCTTCTGCGTGACCGCAGAACAACCGCCAACCGTCGACGGGCTCACCGAGCTGCTCCACGCCGACGACCGCGAGCGCGTACGCGCCGGCATCGCCCAGACCCTCGGCTCCGGCGAACCGTACATCGACGAGTGCCGGACTCATCGACCTGACGGCGCGATCCGGTGGATCGCGATCGCGGCGGATGCGCATCCGAGTCTCGGCGCAGCTTTGCCCAACGTCCTCGGGATCGTCCATGACGTCACCGACGGGAAGCGCGCGGAGGAAGAGCACGCACGCGTCGTCGAGGAGCTCTCGCGCGCCGTTCACATCAGCGAGATGTTCGTCGGCATCCTGGGCCACGATCTCCGAAATCCGCTCAGCGCCATCCTGAGCGGCGCCCAGCTCCTCGCGGCCGACGCCCGCGACGAGAAGTCGGCGCGCGTCCTTTCCCTGGTGCTATCAAGCGGCGAACGCATGGGACGCATGATCGATCAGCTGCTCGACTTCACCCGCGCGCGGCTGGGCGAGGGCATCCCGCTCGACCGCGACACCGTCGACCTGGCCGAGCTCGCCGCCGAGGCCGTCGCCGAGGGCAAGTCGAGCGCGACCAGCTGCGCCCTGCGGCTAACGACGAGCGGCGAGACGGTGGGGAGCTGGGATCGCGACCGCCTCGCTCAGATCCTCTCGAACCTCGTCGGCAACGCCATCCAGCACGGACAGGCTGCAGGGAACGTCGAGGTCGTCGTGGACGGCACGAAGCCCGAGCGCGTCACCCTGTCGGTGCACAACGAGGGGCTCATTCCGCTGCACCTGGTGCCGGTGATCTTCAATCCGTTCCGCGGGACGGTGCAGAAGCGCGGCAAGTCGAAGGGGCTCGGGCTCGGGCTCTACGTGGCGCGGCAGATCGCGCTCGCCCACGGTGGTGAGCTGTCGGTCGAGCCGACGGCGACCGGAACCATCTTCACGTTGACCCTGCGGCGCGTGACGCCGGGCACGCCCGCCTCGCGGCAGGACTTCGTGCGCGAAGAGGAGCTCGCCGCGTTCGAGCGCATGGCTGCGCCGCCCAGTAGCAGCGCGGTTACCGCGCAGCTGTTCGGAGCAACGCCGCTCGCCGAGCGCGTGCCGCTCGAGCACTCCGACATCGTGGACCGCTACCGCGCCCTCCTAGAGACGGCGCTGCATCGCAAGGCGTACCGCGGACAGGGCGAGGACCTGGCCGACGATCTGCGCGGGCTCGCCGATCGCCTCGGGGATCTGGGCGCCGGGCCGCGCGAGGTCACCGACGTGCATGCCCGCGCGCTCCGCCAGGCGGTGCGTGGTGTCACCGCCGCGAAGACCCAAGCGCTGCTCGCCGAGGGCCGGCTCCTGGCGCTCGAGCTGATGGGCGGTCTCGCGAGTTACTATCGAAGACGATCGCGCGGGCAGTCTCGAAGCCCCGGCGCGGCGAGGCCATGACAATGCCCATCAAGTACGAGCTCGAGCTGTTTGTGGTCGGCGCGTCGGTCAAGGCGCAGCGCGCCGAGCAAAACCTCCGCCGGATGTGCGAAGCCAAGCTCCCCGGCCGGTACGAGCTCCGCATCACGGACGTGCTCGAGAACGCGGACGCCGCCGAAGCGGCCAACATCCTCGCGACGCCAGCCCTGGTGCGTAGAGCTCCGCTCCCGGTCCGGATCGTCGTGGGCGACCTCTCGGACCGCAATGCGCTCGCTTACGGCCTCGGCGTGGAAGCCGACGGCGACGACCTCGAAGGGGATGACCGATGAACGAAGCGCGGCGCACGATGCAGAAACTCCCGACCGGCATGCCCGGCTTCGACACGGTCGGCTTCGGCGGCCTGCCCAAGGGCCGCGCGACGCTGGTTGCCGGTACCGCAGGCAGCGCGAAGACTGTCTTCGCCATGCAGTTCCTGGTCAAGGGCACGGAGGTCGGCGAGAACGGCGTGTTCGTCACCTTCGAGGAGACCCCCGCCGATCTTCGCCGCAACATGCTCAGCCTCGGCTGGGACTGCGCGCGCCTCGAGGAGGAGAGGAAGCTCGCGTTCGTGGACGCATCGCCCCGCCCCGAGGAGGAGCGCATCGAAGCAGGCGCCTTCGACTTCGCGGCGCTCGTCGCACGCATCGAGGCCTGCGTTCGGCGTATCGACGCCAAACGCGTGGTCCTCGACTCGGTCGGCGCAATATTCGCTCAGTTCAAGGATCCGGCGGCCGTCCGCAAGGAGCTCTATCGGATCATCGCGGCCCTCAAGCACATGGACGTCACCGCCATCGTCACCTCGGAGCGCACCGAGGACTACGGCCCGATCTCGCGGCACGGCATGGAGGAGTTCGTCGCCGACAACGTCGTTCTTCTCCGGAACACGCTCGAGGAAGAGAAGCGGCGCCGCACCATCGAGATCCTGAAGTTCCGTGGAACCGATCACCAGAAGGGCGAGTTCCCGTTCGTCGTGAGCGACGAGGGCGTGGTGGTCATTCCCCTCTCCTCGATCAGGCTCCGTCAGAAGTCGACGACGCTGCGCATCGCCTCCGGCACCGTCGAGCTCGACGCGATGTGCGGTGGTGGCTTCTTCCGCGACTCCATCGTGCTCGTCTCCGGCGCGACGGGGACCGGCAAGACGCTCATGGTCACCGCCTTCATGGCCGGCGGCATCGCCAAGGGCGAGCGCTGTCTGGCCTTCTGCTTCGAGGAGAGCCGCCAGCAGTTCTTCCGCAACGCGGCGGGGTGGGGCTTCGATTTCGAGAAGCTCGAGAAGGAAGGGCACCTCAAGGTCGTCACCGACTACCCGGAGATCATGCCGCTCGAGAACCACCTCATCCGGATGAAGAAGATCATCGAGGAGTTCAAACCGAACCGCGTCGCCATCGACAGCCTCTCTGCCCTCGAGCGAAGCTCCACGCAGCGCGGCTTCCGGGAGTTCGTGATCAGCCTGACGGCCTTCGTGAAGGACCAGGAGATGGCGGGCCTCTTCACCTCGACAACCGCCCTGCTGGGCGGGACCTCGGTGACCGAGGCGCACATCTCGTCGATCTGCGATTCGATCGTCCTCCTGCGGTACGTCGAGGTCTACGGCGAGATGCGTCGCGCGCTCACCGTCCTCAAGATGCGCGGCTCTCCCCACGACAAGGAGATCCGCGAGTTCAGCATCGACGGCACGGGCATGCACGTCGGCAAGGCGTTCCGCAACGTCACCGGCATCCTCGCCGGCAATCCGACGCAGCTCGCGATGGCTCCCGACGAGATCGATCGGTTGCACGGGATGTTCCCGAATGATTAGATCGCTGCATCGAGAGCCGCCCATGACGATGCTCGACGGCCTGGCGACCAAGCTCCTCTACGTGGAGGACGACGACGATCTTCGCGAGATGATCGCCGGCGCCATCGTCGACGCCGGCTTCGACGTGACGTCCGTCTCGAGCGCGGAGCGAGCGCTCGCGGAGCTGGGGCTCGCGCACTTCGACGTCATCGTCACCGACTACAACCTCACCGGGCAAACTGGCGCCTGGCTGCTGACGAACGCAGCGGAGAAGGGCTACCTCGAACGGACGGGCGGGATCATGTTGACCTCCGAGCGGCATCCGCCGGGCGTCGAGGGCTACAGGCTGCTCCGCAAACCGATTGCGTTCAGCGCGCTGCTGACCGCGATCAACGACGCGGTCGGCGAGATCCTGCCGGCGAGCGTCGTGAGCCTCGGCTCGCCGAAGCCGGCGGAGCTCGAGCTCGTTCTCTACGTGACGGCCACCTCGCAGGAGTCGCAGAAGGCGATCCGCAATCTCCATCGCGCGCTGAAGCCGTTCGACAAGAACCGCTTCCAGCTGACGATTATCGATGTAGCCATCGGCGGCGACGACGCCTGGTACCAGAGCCTGGAGCAGGATCGCGTCATCGTGACCCCCACGCTGGTGAAGAGGATGCCAGGGCCCAAGACGTGGATCGTCGGCACTCTCTCGCCCATCGAGTCCGTCGAGCAGATGCTCGCGGCGGTGCTCGGCGCGCCGGCGCTTCGCGCGGGATGACAGGGCTTCGGGCAATCGGTCGCAACGCACATCGTCGAAAGCTCTCCGAGGGCGACAACGACCACTCGTCCTAGAAGGACATCATCACGATCGTCCGCGCCGAGTTCGAGCCTCGGTGGCGATGCACTACCGACACCGTGGGATCCCGAGCTCGGTCACGCGATGGAGGAGGCCAGCCGCGCGGTGTTCGAGGAAATGGCAGCTCGTCCGCTGACGCGGGATCCGGTTCCCACGCAGGTGAGGCGAATTGGCCGGCGCGACACAGCTGATCTCGAGCAGGCGATCGCGAATGCGGCGGTCTACAGTCGCGTCGGTCGCACGCACGTGGCCGGTCCTCGGCCGCGCGAAGCAACAGGTAGGAACCCAACTCGGATCAGAGCGATCAGGTCACGGTCGTCGGAAGTTCAGTTTGGCGACGGCGTGGCATGCGCATCACGAAGGTCGTCGTGCCATCGGCAGAGTGCGCGTCGAGCGTGCCACCATGCGAGAGCATGATCTGATAGGCGATGTAAAGGCCGAGGCCGAGATTCCCGGTCGGCGACTTCTCGCGCTGTCGCGCTCTGCGGAACGGCTCGAAGATGAACGGGCGCACGTCCGCGGGAATGGGCTCTCCCTCGTTGCTGATCTCGACGACAGCCTCCGCTTCATCGGCATGCGCCTTGACGATCACGACCGTTCCCGGCGTGGCGTACTCGATAGCGTTCGCCACGAGGTTGGAAAGAACTTCCTCCAGGCGATCCTCATCCCAGATGCCCGTCACGTCGCCTGAAATCTCCAGCCGAATGGCCGCATCGAATTCGTCGACGACAGTCGTGCAAATGTCACGTAGATCGGCCGGCTTCGACTCGATCGGCAATCCGCCGCCAAGGCGAGCGCGTGTGAGGTCGAGCAACTGCATGATCATTCGGGTCATCCGCTCGCAGTTGCGATTGATGAGCGAGATCTTTGTCGCGTCTTGAACGTCGAGGCGGCCGCGCTCGAGCAGGTAGCCGGACGCCATCGCGATCGACGCGAGCGGATTGCGCAGATCGTGCCCGAGGATGCCGATGAACATTTCCCGGAACTCCGCTACCGTGCGGAGCTCGTGCTCGCTGTCCTCTGCTCGCTGCCTGGCAACGTCAGCCTCGACGATTAGCTCTTGCGCCCGAAGTGTTGCGATGACCATCTGCTGGTTCGCTTCGCGCTGATCGACGACGAGCCTGTCGGAGTGTGCGCGTTCGCCAGTCAGATCCTTGTCCATGGCATCGCGTTCGACCGCCAAGAAGTCATTCGTGTCGCGCCTCTGCACCGCGCGCTCGTTCACGAGCAACGCATCTGCGGTGGAGCGCTGGTCCTCGACGAGGCCGTCCGCTCGTTTGCGCTCGCGCTCGGAGCTGGCTTCGGCGACGGTCGACTGCGGAGGGCGCTCGCGGTCCGCATCGTGTCGCGCGGTCTGCACGACGCGGTCGGCACGTTCGCGGGCGATCCGCACAACCTCGTCCGCCACCCCTTCAACGGCATCACGCGACACGGTGAGGACGTCGTCGGTCTTGTGCCGTTCGATCCGTAGGCTCTCGTTGGTCTGGTCGCGTCCCGGACGGCCGCGGTGATCCACGTCCTCGGCCGCAGAACAGGCGAGCCGTGCGAGCACTTCGGTCGGCTCACCGAGCCCCGCCAGGTAGCGGATCGTCTCGTCGTCCAACTCGACAGTGATGCTTCGTTTTGACATGGCTCGCCGCCTCATCGTGCG
>JALZOI010000055.1:0-1858 GCA_030857245.1 Myxococcota bacterium | reverse complement strand
GCGCGACCACTACTCTGCCCTCTGTGGGCACGTACCGTGTAGGTACCCCACCCCTAAGCGCTCTCTAAATAGCACGCATCCTTCAGCGAAGCGGCCACCAAGGCTGGAAGCTGATCTCGCGTTCCGCTGCCGCTGCGCTTCAGAGCCCGCGCTTGACACCCTTCACCACGTGACGTGGGTCTCACGCACTGATCACCGACGACCATGCTTCGTCCGCGAGATTCGCCAGTGTTTGAGCTTCTTTGAGCCGGCAACTGAGTGCACACTCGATGCCGTGATGATCGGCGAAGCGTGCAACGCGAACATCTGAGAGATGTTGCCGAGCGCCTCCTTCGTTACGAAGCCGTCGCGGAAAAACCGGAGACCGCGGCCTTTCGTGTCAGCGAAAAGCTCCGCCATCTTCTGAGCACACTCCTCGGAGCCGCCGGGTTTCGGGCGCTCCTTGCTCGCGCGCTGCACCTGGCCAAGGCGAAAGTTCCTGAGCTGAGTGCCGTAGAGGTCAAGTCGGATGGCTCGCTCGCGGGTCTGAGCAAGGTTTCACGGCACTCCCGCAGCACGCCGATGGCCAAAGGAGAAGTCATGCTCATCACCGAGTTGCTCGCGCTGCTGGACACGTATATCGGCGAAGCCTTGATGTTGCGTCTCGTACAGGATGTGTGGCCGAAGGCGACCCTGGACGCCTTGAAAGAGGAAGAAACTCGTGAGTAAAGCCAACAAGATCTCGGCACGCACGTCGCGGAGCAACGTGATCCAGCCGGCCAAAGTAGCCATCCGCCAACTTCGGACTGGCGTTCGCGGCCTCGATGAAATCTTGGGAGGCGGGCTTCCGGAATTCTCCTTCAACATCATCGCGGGTGCGCCGGGTTGCGGAAAGACCACGCTGGCGCATCAGATCATCTTCGCCAACGCGACTCCGGAAAAGCCCGCGCTTTATTTCACCGTGCTCGGCGAGCCCGCCCTGAAGATGCTGCGCTACCAGCAGCAATTCTCCTTCTTCGATCCGGCCAAGCTGAACAAGGCGATCCGGTTTGTCAATCTGACCGACGTGGTCCTGGAGAAGGATCTGGGCGTGGTGCTCGAGGTCATTGCCAAAGAAGTCAAGGCGTCCAATCCCAGCATCGTCGTGGTGGACTCGTTTCGGAGCGTGGCGCGCAAAGCGTTGCGTGGGAAAGACGTCATGGAGCTGCAGGGCTTCGTTCAGCGTTTGGCCCTGCTGTTGACCAGCTGGGAAGCCACCACGTTTCTGATCGGCGAGTATTCCGACGGGGAGATGCGCGACAATCCCATCTTCACCGTGGCGGACGGGCTCCTGTGGCTTACCCAGGTTGCCGAGCGAAATTCCGTTGTTCGTAAGTTGCAGATCATGAAGTTGCGCGGGCAGGAATCGGTGCCGGGCTTGCACACCGTTCGCATCGACGAGGCCGGGCTACAAGCCTTCTCGCGCACGCTGGGCCTGGCCGGAAGAAAGGACACCGGGCGCAAGAAGAAGCGTCTCTCCACCGGGATTCGCGAGCTGGACAAGATGATGGGTGGGGGCGTTCACGAAGGCGACAATATGCTGGTGGCCGGACCTTCGGGAACCGGAAAATCGGCGCTGGGGACCCATTTTCTCGCCGCAGGGCTTCGTCACGGAGAACCAGGAATCGCGGCGATCTTTGAAGAACGTCCGCACGGCTACGTAGCGCGAGCGAAGGGCTTGGGACTGGACTTGGAGACGCCGCAAAAAAACGGGAAGCTCGAGATCCTGTATCTGCGTCCGCTGGACCTCTCGGTGGACGAGACGATGCAGGCAATTCTCGATGCCGTGAAACGGCTCAAGGCCAAGCGGCTGGTGATCGATTCGCTCGTGGGCTTCGAG
>JALZOI010000472.1 GCA_030857245.1 Myxococcota bacterium | reverse complement strand
GAGCTGCACCGCGCGCTCGCCGAGCTGCATCGCAACTTCCTCTCCGACCGCGACACCGCGAAGCAGCACTACCGCGCGATCCTGGCGTCGAACGACGACGACCTGCGCGCGCACGCGGCGATCGCCGACATCGCGTGGGAGCAGGGCAGCTGGCAGGAAGCCGCGGACGCGCTGATGTCGCGCGCGCGTCTCGAGCGATCGCCCGACACGCTCAAGACGCTGTGCTTCCGCCTCGGTCTGATCTACGCGGACCGGATCGTCGACGTGCCGATGGCGCTCAAGGCATTCCAGCGCGCGCTGTCGTATCAGCCCGACGACGACAACACGCTCGTTCGCCTCGCCGACCTCGCGACCCAGACCGGCGAGTGGAAGCTCGCGCTGAGCGCATGCGAGCGCCTCGTCAAGAACGAGACCGATCCAGATCGCCGCGCCGCGCACCTTCACCGCGTCGCGCGGATCTTCAAGGACGGCTTCGGCGACGTGAAGCGCGCCGAGCGTGCGCTCAACCTCGCCCTCGACGGCTCGCCGACGAACGACGATGCGTTGCAGGCGCTCGTGCAGTTCTATCGCGAGGCGAGCGACATCACGTCGGCGCGGGTCCACCTCAACCGCGTCGTCGGCGTGATGCGCGCGCGCGCCGGCAAGAACCCGCAGGACGGCATCGCGTATCGCGTGATCTCACGCGCGATGGCCGCCCGCGCCGCGACCAACCTCGCCGGCAGCCGGCCGGTCGCGCGCGCGGCCGCCGAGCTCGCTGACGTGCTCGGCACCGCGGGCGAGCCCGAGAGCCGTCTGCTCGCCGAGGCCACGCGCCCCGATCTGTCGATCCTGGTGAAGACCGAGGCCGACGACGTGCTGTTCCCGCGCAGCGTGCAGCCCGAGCTCCGGCAGATCTTCCAGCTCCTCGGTGACCGGATCGCCAAGCACGTCGGCGTCGATCTGCGGCCCTACGGCGCCACGCGTGGTGATCGCCTGCGCGCCCGTGAGAACCCGGTCGCGAGCGTCGCGCAATCGGTCGCGACGGCGATGGGATTCGCGGGCGAGATCGACGTCTACATCTCGAACCGCCAGCCGTGGGTGATGGTCGCCGAGCCGACGAGCCCGGTGTCGCTCGTGATCGGGGCCTCGATCGCGAACGGTGGTGGCGATGCGATCCGGTTCGCCGCCGGTGGTGCGCTCAAGCTCGCGCAGGCCTCGCTCGCGATCCCGGCGCGCCTCCCGGTCGACGAGCTCGGCGTCCTCGTGGTCTCGCTGCTCCGGCTGTTCCAGCCCGAGTTCCCGGCCCTCGCGCTCGATCCCGACGTGGTCGCGACGCAGGTCCAGAAGCTGCGCCGGCTGATCCCGACGGGCCTGATGAACGAGCTGAGGCCCTTCGCGCTCGCGATCGACCCGCAGCGGTTCAGCCATCGCGAGCTCGCCCGGGATCTCAAGATCGCGGGGCTACGCGCCGGCATGGTGGCCTCGGGCTCCTTGCTGGCGGGCCTCCGCATCCTCGGGTCGCAGGCGTCGGCGTCCGGTGAGGTCTCGCAAGGTGAATTGTTGGGCTTCCTGGCGGATCCCGTTGCGCAGGGTCTGGTCTCGTTCGCCCTGGGCGAAGATCACGCTGCGGTCGCCAGGTAGCTGGATTCGCTGGCGATGAGTGCTCGCACCGCCGGGCTGCGCATCACGACCGACTGCGTCGACGCGCGGCCCGCTCCTTGCTCACTCAGTGCACATCCGACAGCCATCGGATCAGCTCGGAGGACAGTCATGATGTTACAGCCACTCACCGGACGCACGGCCATCCTGACCATGACAAGCCTGACTTGCCTGGCTACCGCAGTAGCCTGTGGCAGCGGCGGAGCTCCCGAGCTGAACGGGCTCTCGGACCAGGTCGCCCAGGTTGGCACCGAGCTGAAGCTGGACCTCAACGGGACCGATCCCGACGGTGACCAGCTCACCTACGGGTTCAAGGCCGCGGACCTCGAGAACCTGACCGACCGCGCCCAGGTCTCGGTCTCGCCCTCGGGCACCGGGGTGTTCCGGTGGACGCCGGTCGCCCAGGACGTCGGTGAGCACGCCTTCGACTTCACGGTCTCGGACGGCGACAACACCTCGACCGTGACCATCACGATCGACGTCAAGTCGGCCATCGGATCGGCGACCGCACCGGTGTTCCGCCAGCCGCTCGGCAGCGGCACCACCATCGACCTGGCCAAGAAGAAGTGCGTCGACCTCAGCATCGTGATCGAGGATCAGGACAGCGCGCAGGTCGACCTGACGATGGAGGAGCCGATCATCGAGGGCGCCTCGCTCAACCAGCAGGACGGCCTGACCGCGAACTTCCAGTGGTGCCCGACCAAGGAGCAGGAGGCGGAGACCCGCTACACGCTCGTGATCGCCGCCGATGATGGCGAGAACCCGAAGACGCTCAAGAACTACCTGATCGTCCTGCGCGGCGGCACGGGCACGAACTGCCCGGGCGCGGCCCCCACGATCTCGCACACGCCGTCGAACGAGAACACCATCGTCAACCTCACGGTCGACGCGACGTTCACCGACGACAAGGGCCTCAAGGAGGCGCCGCTGTTCTACTACTCGCTGACGGCGCCGGCGAACCCGCCGAACCTCGGCGCGATGATCCAGCTCTCGACGATCAAGCTGAGCGGCACGAACAAGAACGGCGTCTACGCGGCGGACGTCCCGAACCCGGTCGCGACCATGCCGGCGGGGACCTCGCGGACGCTCTACTACGTGTTCGAGGCTGACGACGATGACGACATCACCGGCAACTGCGACCACACGACGACGTCGCAGGTCTACCAGATGACCGTGACCTCGAGCGGCTCGGCCAACCTGCCGGCCTGCGCGACCTGCACCACGGACTCGCAGTGCGGCACCGGCGACCTTTGCGTCTACATGGGCTCGACCGGCAACAGCTACTGCCTCCAGGGCTGCGCGGGCGGGTGCCCGACCGGCTACGCCTGCTCGGCCTCGAAGCTCTACTCGGTCGACTACGCGCAGGACTACCAGTGCGTGCCGTCGAGCGGCTCGTGCCTGGCGCCGACCGGCGTGTGCGCCGACGACGCCAACGAGGACGACGACACCCGCAGCGCCGCTTCGGCGAACGCGCTGATCGATGGCCCGCTCAGCGCCGGCATCCATGACTTCGTGAGCTGCCCGAAGACGGGCGCCATCACTGGAGGCGCGCAGTCGGACGACGACTGGTTCCAGCTCAAGTACACGGCCGACACCAAGCTCGACCTCTGGCTCTACGGCAACGGCGAGAGTGACCTCGACCTCCACCTCTACAAGGCGGATGGCACGATCCTGTCGAAGTCGACCAGCCTCACCGCCGACGAGAACATCGTGAAGTGCGTCAAGCCCGGCACCTACTACGTCAAGGTCAATGGCTACGACCGGATCCGCAGCGAGTACCTGCTCGACCAGCTCGTGACGCCGCAGGCGTGCAACACGACCTGCACCGACGACGCCCGCGAGGACGACGACACGTACAGCCAGGCCCGCTCGACCTTCCTGCCGTTCACCTCGACGGGCAACGTGACCTGCCCGAACGACGACGACTGGTACAAGGTCCGGCTGACCACGGGCAAGAAGCTCATCATCGACCTGACGTTCACGCAGAGCAACTCGACGCAGGACCTCGACATCCACCTCTACAAGGGCGACGTCACCAACCTGTGGCCGTGCAGCTTCGCCGACCCGTCGATGTGCTCGTCGACGCGCGGCCAGGGTGCGGTCTCGAACGAGCACGCCGAGTACACCGTGCCGGCGGGCTGCGAGACCGGCTGCGACTACCATGTCGTGGTCCGTGGCTACAACGGCTCGCAGAACTCCTACGGCATCGCGCTCAAGGTGCAGTGATGCGAACCCTGCCAGGCCTCGCGCGGGCTGCGGCCCTCGGCGCCACCCTGGCAGCGGTGCTGGGCGCGGTCGGCTGCGCCAGCTCCAGTGGTCCCGACCCCGGCCTCGAGGGGCTCGCGCTCGCGCAGGTAGCGCCCGAGACGATCATCCCGGGCTCCAAGGTCGTCATCAAGGGCGCGTCATTCGTCGACAGCCAGTGGGGGGCGGCGTCGCTGCACCTCATCGGTACCGCGGGCGGCCAGCAGATCGACGTGCGATGGCCGGCGTCGTTCGTCGACTTCGGCACGATGACCGTCGTGATCGACGCGGGCAAGCTCGACGAGCTCGGTGGTGACGTCGACTTCACCGGCACCGCGCGCGTCGACGTGATCGCGACGAGCGATGGCGAGACCTACTCGAGCGATGCGCTCAACCTCGACCTCCGGTTCCGGGAGCAGCTGACCCCGACGCCGACCTCGCTCGACGGCGAGGGCGTGATCTTCGTCAACGACCAGCTCCACATCGAGGGCGACGGCTTCCTGCTCGGCGGCGACGAGGGTATCTCCGTCGCCAAGGTCGCGGGCTGCTTCAAGCTCGACAACACGAGCACGTGCCGGCCGATCGCGACGCAGGAGATCCCGTTGATCCCGCTCGATCCGCTGTCGCGGCGGCGCGCTGCCTTCGCGTTCTCGCCGAAGGTCGCCGGCATCAAGCCGGGCACGTTCACCGGCACGGTGACCGTCATCAACCAGCAGCCGCGGCAGAACGCGATCGAGGCCTCGCCGATCAGCGTGATCTACGACCTCGTGACGTCGCAGATCTTCACCGTCGATCCGCCGGCCGCCAGCCTCGGCCAGTACGTGTTCATCAAGGGTGGCGGCTTCGTCGGCGGCGAGACCGGCGCGATCACCGAGATCGAGCTGTCCGGCACGTTCGCCAAGACGGGCCGGAGCCCGGTGCCGATCTCGATGACCCTGATCCCCGAGTTCGTCGAGGGCCGGCTGGTCCGCTACATCGTCAACACCGATGACGAGCTCGGCCAGAGCCTCGATCTCCGCGTCGACACCGGCAACTTCAATGGCACGGCGACGCCGATCGTGAGCTACGGCGCGGACCGCGTGCGTGGGGCCTCGAAGTCGGTGTCGTTCGCGATCGCGCCGGTCAAGCAGGTCGTCTACCTGCAGTTCCAGCCGACGTACGTCGAGGGGCTTCGCGACTTCGGCCTGCGCGCGGTCGATAACCGGCTCCGCGCCCGCATCATCGACGTCTGCAAGCGGGCGTTCGCGGGGGTCAACATGGAGTTCCGCACCGAGGCCCCAAACGACTACGCGCTCTACGAGAGCGTCGAGCTCCACGGCGTCGATCCCAACGGCACCGGCCTGTTTGGCTACGACAACTCTCCCGGCAAGGACAGCGGCAACCTGCGGCTCTACGACCGGCTCGGCGGCGTCAACGCGTTGACCCAGCAGGACGGCTACCCGGGCTTCGGCGGCGTGTTCGTGCGCTCGCTGATGGGGTTCTCGAAGCACCCGGCGAACGGCGTGAAGTCGGTGCCGGGTGCCGATCCGCTGTTCGACAAGACCTTCGATCCGTTCCGCCCCGATCAGGGCAACAACCCGGTGCGCGCCGCGGATCTCGCCGACAATCCGGCCGTGCTCACCGACGGCAGCAGCTGCCCGGCGAGCAGCCGCGCCGGCCAGGTGTCGTGCGCGATCTACGTCCTCGGCAACCTGATCGGCGGCACGCTGGCGCACGAGATCGGCCACTCGCTCGGGCTCGCGAACCCCTACATGGAGGGCTTCCACAACGCCGGCGATGCCCAGAACCGGTTGATGGACTCCGGCGGCGATCGGCCGTTCGTCGAGCGGGCCGAGCTCCAGGGCCAGGGCCCCGGCGTGTTCTGCGACGACGAGTACGCGTACCTGCGGATGATCCTGCCGTCGATGGAGCCCGCGCCGAGCATCGAGCGGCCGGGCTGCTTCTGACCCGGGGCCGTGCCCCTCCGGGCCCGGTCAGCGGATCTCCGGCGGATGCAGCGCGGCGCCAGAATCGTTCGGGCCCGGGCCGGGGCAGGGGCACCGGCGCGGGTAGGCCGGCTATGCTCGCGCCTGATGGGACGCGCGAGACCGAAGAGCAAGGCGAGACCGCAGCCGCGCAGCCCGGGCCGGGCGCCCTCCGCCGAGGCCGCGACCACCGCCCCCGCCGGCCGGCGCGGCCTCGCGATCG
>JALZOI010000471.1 GCA_030857245.1 Myxococcota bacterium | reverse complement strand
AGCCTCCGCCGATCCCGATGGCGGCCCGCAGCGGCGAGCTCGCCGACGCGCGCCGCCGTCAGCACAGCGAGCTGCTCCCCGCGGTGCCGTCGATGATCGTCCGCGACGCGCCGTCGGCGAAGGCCGAGCTGTCGCTCGAGCGCACGCCGGTCGCCGCGCCGATCGTGGTGACGCCGACGCTGCCCGCCGGCGTCATCGATCTCACCGGCAACGTCCCCATCGACACGTGGATGGCGAACCCCGACACCGATCTGCTGTCGAGCCATCGCCTGAAGGGCGTGCGCAACCTCGCGCTCGGACTCGTCCTGCTCGCCGCCGTGGGTGCCGCGATCATCTACGTGATCAACCGCCAGCAAGACAACGAGCGCGCCGGCTTCGCGCCGACGTCGGCCGATGCCGGCGTCGCCGAGGTCGTCGTCGATGCCGGCATCGAGCTCGACGCGGCCAACAGCATGTCGAAGGACGACATCGTCGCGCTCTCGCGGTTCGGCTTCTTCAGCATCACCGCGACCTCGAAGACGTCGATCTGGGTCGATGACAAGCTGATCGGCGAGACCCCGCTGACGCGGCTGCCGCTCGCGCCCGGCCCGCACAAGATCAAGGCCGTCGGGCCACGCGGCAAGTCGAAGACGATCAACGTCACGATCTACGGCGGCAAGGACACCGACGAGGGCACGATCTCGTGGGACAAGTAGCCGGCGGCGAGCTGCCTCGCGAGCGGTGACATGGATCTGCTCGTCGCGGCGGGCCTCGGCCTCGCGCTCGGCATCGTCACCGGGATGCCGCTCGGTGTGGTCAACGTCGCGATCGTCGAGGCCGCGCTCGCCGGCAAGCGCCGGTTCGCCACCGGCATCGGGGTCGGCGGTGCGCTCGCTGACACGCTCCACGCCGGCGTCGCGTTCGTCGGCATGGGCCGGCTGGTCACGGCCCGCCCCGACCTCGTGCGCGGGCTCGCGATCGCCGCCGCGATCCTGATCGTCGGCTACGCCATCATCGCGTGGCGCCAGCGTCCGGCCGCCACCCCGAGCGATGCCAGCAGCGCGACGCGCGGGGCCGTCACCGGCTTCCTGCTGACCCTGCCCAACCCCGGCGCCCTCGCCGCGTGGGTCGCGGTCGCCGCGGCGGTGTGGCCGACCGCGAGCCTGGCCGAGGCGATCACCGTGGGCGTCGGCGTCGGCGTCGGCTCGGCCGCGTGGTTCGCGGTGCTCGCCCGCTGGATCGGCACGCTGCCCCGCGACCATGCGGCGGTCCGGCTGCTGCCGCGGATCGCCCTGGTCGCGCTCGTCGGGATCGCGGCCTACGGCGTGATCCGCGTGCTCTGAGGTGCTCTGCGTGCTCTGCGGTGCTCTGCGGTGCGGTGACGGTGCGGCGACGGCGCGCGCCCGCTACGACAGCGGCGCCGGCCGGATGCTGGTGATGTTCAGCCCCGACGTCACCGAGGTCTCGATCTGGACGCGGTCGCCCTCCGCGAACCGGGGGACCAGCTCGGCGGGCCCCTGGAAGTTGAGGCCGATGAGGTTGGCGATGTCGAGCTCCTCGCCTTCCTCGTCGGTGGCGCGCTCGATGTCGAGCTGGATCTTGGTCACCTGACGCGGGCTCAGGTTCTGGAACTTCGCCACGAGCGTGTGCAGCTCGATGCTGCGGATGGTCCCCACCACCCGCATGCCCTCGTCGCTGCTCATACGACCATCGTATACGAGCAGGGACCCAGATCGCGGGTGAGCGGCGCCGTTCTACGGCTGCGACGAGCGCCTACAGTTTCGGCGCGCTGGGGCGTGCCGGGACGCCACCGATCGAGATGCCGTTCATGGCGCGCGCCGCGTAGATGCAGGCGTCGGGGCCCTCGCAGGTCAGGTGGTGCTCGCTGCCCTCGGCCTGGAGCAGCTCGTCCCCCGGGCCGAGGCGCTGGCCGGTCACGCTGTCGCGGACCGCGCCCTGGAGGATCACGATGGCCTCGGCGCCCAGGTGCTTGTGGTGCGGGAACACCGTGCCGGGGTCGAGGCGGATGAAGCCGCAGTCCGCGGCGGCATAGTGCGCTCCGCCCTCGAAGTGGACCAGTGCGATCCCGGGCAGCTGCGGGCTCCACGAGGCCGGGCGCTCGATGAGGCCGAGCAGCTCGCGGGCACGCTCGACGCTGACCTCGAACAGCGCGGCCAGCCGCGCCGAGAACGGCTCGAGCCGGCCACCGCCGACCGACGCCAGCAGCCGCGCCTCGACGTCGGGCGAGGGGGGGACCGGGTCGATCAGCAGGCTGGCGGAGTCCTGATAGGCGGCGAGCTCCGCCGCGAGTGCGCGATCGCTGGCGACGGCCCCGTCGACGAGGCCGGCCTCGTCCGCATCGAGGATGCCGAGCGCGTGCAGGGGGAGCAGCTCGCGAACGTCGATCATGGCTTGGCCCTCCCGCCCACGGGGGCAGCGATGGGGGTCTCTGCGGGGGCGAAGCGGCGGCGGAGCCGGTCGAGGCCGGCCGCCATGCGGGACTTCACGGTGCCGACCGGGATCCCGATCCGGGTGGCGATCTCGCTGCAGGACAGGCCCTCGAAGTAGCCCAGCTCGAGGACGGTCCGCTGCTCGGTGCCGAGCGCCCCGAGGGCGTCGCGGACCCGCGCGTGGTCAGGGGTCGCCGTCCGGGTCTCGTCGACGAGGGTCTCGAGCCCGGAATCTCCCGCATTGCGGGACACCCGGGCTGATTTCTGGTGGTCGAGGGCTCGAGATCGCATCCGGATAGCCAACCAGGTACGAACCCGTCCGCGCTTCGGATCAAAGTCCTTCGCGCCGCGCCAGGCCTCCAGGAACACGTCATGGAGGAGGTCTTCGGCCACCCGGCGCTCACGGACGATGCGCATCGCGAGGCCGAGCAACAAGCCCGCATGGCGCTCGTAGAGCTGCCGGAGGGCGTCGACGGCGTCGCGGTCCCCGGCGGCTCCGGCGGCGATCGCCGCGACCAGCGCGGCGTCGACCTCGCCGTCGTCACCGCTGGGCGCAGGTTCCGAGGCCATGCGCGCAAACGGTATCACGCCTTTGGTCTCGTGGGCTTGCGCCGCGGACCGCACGCGGGTAACCACCCGACGCAGTGGCTGATCTCGAAACCCTCCGCGAGGCGATCCGGGCGGAGGCAACAGAGCGGACCTGGTCTCAGGGCGTGACGCTCGCCCGCGACCAGCGGGTGGTCGGCCGCAAGCAGACCCCCGCCGAGGTCGAGCTCGAGGTCCGCGTGCCCGGGCGCCCGACCCCGTTCGAGGTCATCCTCAACCCCCAGCACGAGGAGTGGGAGTGCTCGTGCACCAGCCGCGAGGCGGTGTGCTCCCACGTCGTGGCTGCCGTGCTCGCGGCCGAGCTCAGCGGGGGCGCGCTGCCGGCGCCGCCCACCGCGGGTGCCACGATCCGCTACCTGCTGAGCCCCGCGGTCGGCGGGATTGCGGTCAGCCGCGTGCTCGTCAAGGGCGAGCAGGTCGAGCCGCTGACCAAGTCGCTGCTGACGCTCGTCGGCACCGGCAAGGCCGGCGGGATCGCCACCATCGAGGCCGACCTCACCGCCGACCGGCTGATCGGCATCCGCGGCGCCCCGATCACCGGCGACAAGATCGATCGGCTGTTCGGGGTGCTCGCCGATGCGCGCGACGTGCGCTGGATGGACGAGCCGGTCACCACGGCGCCCGAGCCGGTGCTGCCGCGCGCGATCGTCGAGGACATCAAGCACGGCGTCCGCGTCCGCATCGATCGCGATCCGATCGTGCGCGACGTCGTCGCGACCAACGTGGTCCGCACCGTCGAGGACGTGCTGCGGCCGGTCGGCGCGATCGATCTCGCCGGCCAGAAGATGGAGAAGCTGCCGATCTCGTTCGAGGTCCCGCGCAGCTCGTATCCCGAGCTGGTCGGCAAGACCCTGCCCGGCCTCGCGCAGCGCATCCTCGTCGAGATCCGCGCGCAGTCGCTGCCGAAGATGGGGACCCGCGAGGAGCCGCGGATGGCGTTCGACGTCGAGCAGGACGGCGACCGGCTCCGCGTGTTTCCGACGCTCGTCTATGGCGATCCGCCGCGCGCCCGGGTCGACGGCAACCGGCTGACGCACCTCGCCGGCGCGCTACCGATCCGCGACGAGGACTCGGAGCGCCGGCTGACGCACCGGCTGCGCGACGAGCTCAACCTCGTGCCGGGGCGCCGCGTCGAGCTCACCGGGCGCGAGGCGTTCGCGATGCAGAACGGGCTCGCGTCGTGGCTGCGCAGCGATGCGCGGGCCGCGAACTCGGCGAAGGCGGTGCTGCTCGACGCCAAGATCCTGATCGACGGCGCGAAGCTCGACGTCCAGCTCACCGGCAGCGATGGCCGGTCGGCGTCGATCGGCGCGGCGCTGCGCGCGTGGCAGGCCGGCGTCGATCTCGTCCCGATGCCCGGCGGTGGCTGGGGCAAGGTGCCGATGACGTGGTTCGATCGCCACGGCGAGCGGGTCGCGGATCTGCTCGCGGCGCGCGGCGACGACCAGAAGGTGCCGATCTACGCGCTCCCCGATCTCGCGCGGCTGTGCGAGGAGCTCGACGAGCCGCCGCCGCCCGAGCTCGACCGGCTCAAGCCGCTGCTCGCCGGGTTCGAGGGCATCCCCGAGGTCCAGCCGGATCCCGGCTTCGTCGGCGAGCTCCGCGTCTACCAGCAGCGCGGCCTCGACTGGCTGACGTTCTGCCGCAAGGCCGGGCTCGGCTGCGTGCTCGCGGATGACATGGGGCTCGGCAAGACGATCCAGGCGCTCGCGACGCTGCCGAAGGGCGAGAAGACCCTCGTCGTGTCGCCGACCAGCGTGCTGTTCAACTGGCTCGCGGAGACCAAGAAGTTCCGCCCCGACCTGACGATCGCCACGTACCACGGGTCGCGCCGCGCCCTCGATCGCACCGCCGACGTGGTGCTCACGAGCTACCCGATCCTGCGCAACGACACCGACGCGATCGCGAACATCCCGTGGAACACGGTGATCCTCGACGAGTCGCAGACGATCAAGAACCCCGACAGCCAGGTCGCGCGCGCGGCGTACCGGCTCAAGGCGGACTGGCGCGTCACGCTGTCGGGCACGCCGATCGAGAACCGGCTCGACGAGCTGTGGAGCCAGATGCACTTCACCAACCCCGGCCTGCTCGGCGGGCGCACCGACTTCGCGGAGCGCTGGGCGACGCCGGTGTCGAACGGCGATGCCGGCGCGGCCGCGCGGCTGCGCGAGCGGATCCGCCCGTTCGTGCTGCGGCGGATGAAGACCGAGGTCGCGCGCGAGCTCCCGCCGCGCACCGACTCGGTGATGTACGTGGAGCTCGACGAGACCGAGCGGCTGACCTACGACGCGATCCGCGCCGCCACGCAGCGCGAGATCGTGTCGATGCTCGAGAAGGGCGGCGGCATCATGGCCGCGCTCGAGGCGCTGCTCCGGCTGCGCCAGGCGTCGTGTCACCCGGCGCTGCTGCCCGTCGGGATCCGCGGCGGCGCCGCGCCCGAGTCGTCCTCGAAGCTCGAGCGCCTGATGATCGCGCTGCAGGATGCGGTCGCCGACGATCACCGCGCCCTCGTGTTCTCGCAGTGGACCTCGCTGCTCGATCTGATCGAGCCGCACCTCGTCGCCGCGGGCATCTCGTTCGTCCGGCTCGACGGCTCGACCGTGGACCGCGCGAGCGTGGTCAACGCGTTCCAGGCCGACGGCGGGCCGCCGGTGATGCTGCTGTCGCTCAAGGCAGGCGGTACCGGCCTCAACCTGACTGCGGCCGACCACGTGTTCCTCGTCGATCCGTGGTGGAACCCCGCCGTCGAGGATCAGGCCGCGGATCGCGCGCACCGCATCGGCCAGGACAAGCCGGTGATGGTCTACCGGATGGTCGCGCGCGACACGGTCGAGGAGCGCATCCTCGAGCTCCAGAGCCGCAAGCGCGCGCTCGCCGATGCGGCGCTCGCCGATGCCGGTGGTGCCGCGGCGATCACCCGCGACGATCTGCTCGCGCTACTGTCGTAGCGTGCGACACGCGATCCTGGTGGTCCTCGTGGTGGTGGGCGGTGGCCTGGGCGGCGGCCCGGGGTGCGGCTCGTCGAAGACGGCGACGCCCGAGGAC
>JALZOI010000054.1 GCA_030857245.1 Myxococcota bacterium | reverse complement strand
GCCCCGGCGCCCGCGCCGCCGCCGCCCGAGCCCAAGGGGCCCCCGATCGCGGCCCGCGAGGTCGACGGCGCGATCGTGCTCGTGTTCCCGCAGGAGCGCTTCGATCTCGACGTCGCCGCCGCGCTCGGCAAGCGCGACTGGGATCACATCGTCCGCGGCTCGGACAATCTGTCGGGCTCGCTGCGCGACAAGCTGCAGCGCGACGGCGCCAACTGGATCGCGCCGATCGAGTTCCTCTCCGAGGTGTTCATCGACGGCAAGCCGCTGACGAAGCAGGAGTTCGAGCGCGACGCCGCGCGCGACGCCGAGGGCGTGAAGTCGCTCGAGGTCCACTTTCCGCGCTTCGGTGCCGTGCAGCTGCTCGAGATCACCGGCAAGGGCCGGTTCGTGACCTCGCTCAGCGATGCCAGCCGCGCCGCGCGCCTGGTCTCCTCGTGAGGCGCGCGCTCGCCGGTCTCGTCGTGTTGCTCGCGACCACGCCCGCGAGCGCCGACGAGGACCTCTCGACGCACACCGTCATCTACGCACGCGGCCAGGTGCTCTACCAGAGCGACGCCCGCGGCAAGGGCGAGACCGAGCTCGCGAAGCTGCCCGCGACCGGCGTCGTCCGCGCGCTGCGCACCGATGCGACCGGCTCGGTCCTGCTCGCCGATGTCGGCGGCCGGTGGTCGTGGATGCCGCTCGACGGCAAGGCGACCGCGCTCCTCGAGCTGCCATGCGCCGACGGCCCGGCGCAGCTCGCGACCGATGCCGCGTGCGTGCTGTGCCGCAGCCTCGCGAGCCCCGACAAGTCGATCATCGTGAACCTCGCGACGGGCAAGCAGACGCAGCTCGACGTGCCGCCGCCCGGCTCGCGCCTCGTCGGCAGCGGCAAGGAGCGCCGGCTGGTGTGGGCCGACGCGACGGGGGTGTGGTCGTCGCCGCCGGGCACGATCTCGCGCCGCACCAGGGTCGCGCCCGAGGCGCCGCTCCGGGGCTTCCTGCCGAGCCCCGACGGCAAGCGCGCGGTCGGCGTCTATCCCGACATCGTCCACCAGGGCAAGGACACCAAGCCGGCCGACATGCTGATGGGCTTCGCGCTCGACGGCGTCGGCGCCCGCCGCAAGAGCATCCGCGACAGCGTGCCCGTGGAGTGGTCGCACGACGGTCAGTGGGTGCTCGTCCAGGACGGCTCGAAGGCGTGCATCGTCAAGGCGGTTGGCGGCCAGTACAAGTGCTGGCGCGGCTACACCGCGGCATCGATCGCCCCCGACGGCCGCTACGCGCTGCTGCTCGGCAATCGCGACAAGGGCTCCGACGACAAGTCGTCGAAGACGTCCCGGAAGGACAAGCCGTCCAAGCAGGACAAGGGCCGCAAGGGCAAGGACAAGGACAAGGACAAGGACAAGTCCGCGAAGGCCGAGCCCCAGAACGAGCCCGAGCTCGCGGGCAGCGACGAGAGCTCGACCGACGACGTCGCCGTGCCGCCGCCGAGTGGCCCGCTCGCGCTCTACCGCGGCAAGCTCGGCGGCGCCTTCACGGAGTCGCCCGGGCTCGTCGTGCGGGTCGTCGAGGGTGCGGCGGTGTGGATCCCCGTCGCGCGGCGCTGAGCTCTCCGCGGCGGGGGTCTCAGGGGTCTCAGGGCACGAAGATGACGTCGCCCGGCAGCACCCAGATGTTCATGTCGGCGCGCTTGCCGGATGCCAGCTGGTCGTAATCGAGCGGGATCTGCTTCTGCGTGCGGGTCGCCGGATCCTCGCGGAGCAGCACGATGTCGCTGCGCTTCGCGAACCGGGTGACGCCGCCGGCCATCGCGAGCGCGTCGGCGACGGTGATGTAGCCGTCGGCGGTGTAGATGCCTTCCTTCTGGACCTCGCCCGAGAGCCGGAACCGGTAGCTGCGCCACGTCTTCACCGCGACGGTGATCTCGGTCCCCTGCAGCTTCACGAAGTCCTGGAGCCGCGTCTTGATCTTGGTCTTCAGCGCGCTCGGCGTCTCGCCGCCTGCCTTGAGATCCCCGACGAGCGGCATCGTGATCGTGCCGTCGGGCCGGATCGTCTGCTCGGTGTTGAGGTCCCTGTTCTCCCAGACGTTGATCGCGACCACGTCGCCGACGCCGAGGACCAGCTCCTTGTTCCGGGGATCCGGCTCCTTGCTGTACGGATAGTCGTAGTCCGGCCGCGGGCACGCAGCGAGGAACAGGAGCATGACAACGGTCGCGGCTCGCATGACGGACGCAGTGTCGCGCGCGGACCGACCGAGTTCCAGTCCAGGAGCCCCGGAATGCCGCGCCGCGCTGCCCTACTCACCCCCGGCTCACTGCTCCCGGCGCCCGCGCGGCTCGTCAGCGCGCGAAGTTGTTGCGCTGGTTGCAGCCGCCTTCCTGGTCGCGATAGCAGTTCGCGGCCGGCGTGTACGAGATCAGCTCCTCGACCTGCTTCGGCGTGTCGGGCCACTTGATGCAGCGCGAGACGATGAAGACCTTGCCGTTGGTGTCGAGCGCCGTGTTGTTGGCGCCCGGCTCGTCGTCGTCATCGCGGATGTACACGATGAGGTCGGCGGCGCCGTCGTTGTCGAGGTCGTGGTCGAACACGGTCGGGCCGAGCCAGGCGGGCTGCGCGGGCACCGTGTTGATGGCGAGCGCGGCCTGGCTCTGGGCCAGCGCGGGGCCCCAGCTGTCGTAGTTGCTCGCCACCGCCGCGCGCGACAGCGTCAACCCCGCCTCCGCGCAGTACAGCGCGGACAGGCCGGTGCGCGTCAGGTCGGTCGCGCGGTTCGCGGACATCTGCATCGACGTCACCACCGCGGCACCGGCGAGCAGCGCCGCCACGATGACCATCGTCACCAGCATCGCGCTGCCGCGCTCGGGCGCCCGCCGGACCTTGTTGATCGACCGGGTGGTGGTCATTGCGGCGAACCTCCGAAGTTCCGGATCTCGATCGTCGTGCTCAGCGTGCGGCGCTTGAACTTGTCGGGGGCGGTCGACGCGCTGCGGTTCTCGGCGCCCGGCCGGTAGTAGCCGGCGGTGCCCCCCACGAGCTCCTGCGGTGACCGCACGATCAGCGTCATCCGCAGCGCCCGGACCGCGTTGCCGCTGCCGAGGTTGCCGACGCCCGCCGAGAAGCCCCACTCGGCGGCGGAGATGACCTTGTCGTTGTTGGTGTCGACGCCGAGCGCGAGCTGCATGTCCTCGACGTGGTCGGCGAGCGGCTCCGGGTCGATGCCGTCGGCGCCGGGGTCCATCAGCAGCACGTTCGCGACCCCCTCGAACGTCGAGATGTAGAAGCTGGCGCGCAGCGCGCGGATCACGAGCGAGCCGGCGGGATAGCCGCCGGCCGGCAGCGTGAGCGTGCAACCCGAGGCCGCGACGATGTTGACGATCCTGGACGTCTGGTTGACCGCATTCGGCGAGCCGACCTTGATCAGGTGGCCCGTCGTGCCGTCCGTGATCAACAGCGTGTCGCCGTCGGCGAGGTTGTTCGCGTCGTTCACCGTGATCGTCGAGTTGGTGCCGTCGTAGACCGTCGCGAGTGACGTCACGACGCCGCCCGAGGCGAACACCACGTCGAGCTTGTCGGGGGCGTTGCTGACGTCCGTGACCTTCAACGAGCCGACCATGCAGTTCGCGACGTCCTGGATCGGCCCGACGATCATCTCCGTCGCGGTGCTCGTGGTGACCGTGTTGACCTGGACCGCGGGGCTCGCGCCGCGGACGGCGTCGGCCATGAAGTCCATCGCGTTGCGCGCGGCGCTCTCGGTGGACACCGTCTGGCGCTGCTCGCGATAGCCCTGCGCCATCGACACCGCGACGGCGAGCACGCCCGCGATCGCGAACGAGAACAGCACGAGCGAGACCATCAGCTCGATCAACGTGAAGCCGCGCTCGGCGCGCCGCCCTGGCCGTGGTGACCGTCGTGACCGTGGTGACCGTCGTGACGTACGCATCACAGCCCCCTGACCGATCGCAGCGTGACGTTGCGGGGCTGGCCGTCCTCGTCCCAGCTGACCGCCACGGTCAGCTCGTGCGCGGTGGCCAGCGTGCCGACGGTCCACGTCCGCGTGAACACGTGCCCCGGCGTGCCGGCGGTGGCGGTGATCCCACGCGAGTCGAGGTTCGCCTCGGTCCCGCTGATCGGCACGTTGGTCGTGCGCAGCACCTCCATCTTGTCAGCGGCCAGCACCGACGCCTCGGTGGTCCGCCGCGAGAAGCTCGAGCTCCGCGTCTGGACTCGATAGAGCCCGACGATGCCGACGACCGCGATGGCGGTCAGCAGGACCGCCACCATGACCTCGATCAGCGTGAAGCCCGCCTGCGAGCGCCTCCGACGGGCGTGGTTCCGGCGCGGTGTCATTCCGTCCTGAGCCACAGCTTGCGGATCATGGTGGTGACCTCCTCGGGAGCGGTCACCGACTGGCCGACCACGCCCTTGGCGTCGAAGGTGGCTCGCTGGCGCTTGCTGCCCGATGACGAGTACAGCTTGTTCCCGGAGTTCGCGATCGCCGCGGCGCCGGTCGCGACGACGGTCGTCCGCAGGGGACTGGAGGTGGCCGCGAAGTCGTACGCGTAGAGCGTGCCGGTGCTGGTGCCGCTCGTGCCGAACGTGGCCGCGTTGACGTCGCTCGTGTCGGTGGTCACGAAGACCTCGTCGCCGACGATGCGGGCCTGCCCGAAGCCGCGACCGGCGATCACCTGGTTGATCGGGACGAAGGCCGACGACGACAGCTCGGTGAGCGGCAGCGCGGGCGACGTCGTCCCCGACGGCGTGTTGAGGCCGACCGCCACCAGGTACTGCGTGGCCGCGTACGTGCCCCAGCCCCGGGTCGTCGAGTAGTCGGCGTAGCCGCCCGTCGTGAACACCGCGAACTGCTCGCCGTTGCGCAGGTAGATCGCCGGCTTCGTGATCGGGCGGAAGTCCGTCGTGAACCGGAACAGCGGCACCGAGACGTTCGCCGCGTTCTTGTAGCTGCTCGTGCCGGTGGCTGGGTCGATGACCCACAGGTTGCCGTAGAGGTCACCCGCCACGATGTGCGTGAAGAACGCGTTGCTACCGGAGACGGTCTTGTCGATCGTGGTCACGCCGGGCGGGAGGCCGCTGGCCGGGACCGCGGCGCTCGTCGCGACCCGCGGCGGGTTCGGGTAGAGGTTCGCGAACTGCCAGAGCCGCGTGCCCGTCGCGGTGTCGATCGCGGTGATCACGTTCGCGGGGCCGCCGCTGCCGCCGTTGTTCGTCTGCACGACGACCAGGTTCTGCTTCGCGGTGCCGACGATGGCCTCGCCAGCCGCGACCGTCAGGCCGTTGCCGAGCTCGTACGTCGAGCGCACGGTCGGCGTCGTGTACTCCCAGATCACGCGCGGCGCGCTCGGGTTGGTGACGTCGAGCGCGTACACGGCCGGCGTCTGGCCACTCTTCGTCGGGTCGCCGCCGCCGGTCTGGAAGATCAGGACGGTCTTGTAGGTCGAGCCGGTGCCGTAGAAGTCCGCGCGGACGTCGAGCACGCGCGGCGAGCCGTCGATGCGCGCCGTGTTGTAGCGGAGCGTCGACAGGTTGACGCGCGGGATGTACGCCCACAACTCCTGGCCGAGCGACGTGCAGCCCGGGCCGATGCTCGCGCAGATCGCGTGGAGCATGCCGTCGGCCGAGCCGACGTACGCGATCGTCGGACGCGAGCCGCCGACCGAGGCGCCCGGCCCGATCACGGCGACCGTCGAGCGGTCGATGCCGCCGAGCGCGGAAACGTAGCCGGTGCCGTCGTCGTAGCCCTTGAGGATGCGCTGGATGAACTGCCGGCGATGGGCCTCGGTGTAGCTGCTCTCCGGCAACATCGCCGCGCCGACCGTGGCGTGGTTGCCCTCGTGCACGAAGTGGGTGTCGGGCTTGAGGCCGCCCGCGATCGTGGTCCACACGGTGCGGCAGCTGCCATCGAAGTTCGTCGCGCAGCCCGTGAACGCGACCGGTGGGATCATGTTGTCCGCGCCCGCATCGAAGAGCACCGTGCCGGCGCTCAGCGTACCCGCCGTCGTCGTGATGCTGCTCGCCGTGGTGGCGCGCAGGTGACCCTTGAACGCGGGGAACGTGAAGTTGGCGACGTCATCGGCGACGTAGACGCCCGAGATGGTGCGCGGAATCTGATACTGCGTCGTGCCGTCCGTCTTGAAACGGTACTCGTACGAGCCCTGGACGATCGCCTCCTGGCCGTTCACGGTCGCGACCACCGGCGAGGCGCGCGTGACCTCGAGGTTGGTGAAGATCTGATCGACCACGAACGGTGGGATCGCCACGAGCGTGCTCAAGATGAGCTTCATGTGCGCTTTCTGACCGTTCTGCGTGATCTGATTGCCGGGGCTGTAGAACACGAGCCCGTTGCGCCGGGTGTTGAGGTAGCGGCCGTAGGCGAACAGGTCGCGGAAGTCGGCGTCCGCCCCCGCTGTCGAGGCGTCATCGCAGGTGGCACTTGAGGCGGCGCCCGTGACTCCAAGGTCCTTGTGATTCGCGCAGCGCGAACCCACGGTATTGCTCGTCTCCTGCGTGATCAACCGGCGCAGCGTGGTGGGGGCGGTGTTGAAGGTCGCCGAGTAGAGGCCCGTCGTGCCGGACCGGCGGTCCCAGCCCTTGACGTTGCCCGACGAGAAGTCGAGCGCGAGGTCGCCGTACTGGGAGAACAGGTTCGCGGGATAGCGGACGATGAACGGCGTCGAGTTGGACTCGTTGATGCTGGAGCCGTAGAGCGAGAGGCCGGTGTTGGCGAGGCCGAGCATGCCGCCGCGCTTGCCCGTACATTGTTCCGCGACGCTGATCGAGTCGCTGAAGAAGATGATGTTGCCGGCCGTCTGGGCGTTCGGGACGGCGGTGGCGAAGTTCTGCAGCTTGGTGAGGAACGTGGTGCAACTCGAGGGACCGTCGAGGTCGATCCAGGCGTTGTTAAAGCTGCCCGCCGCCAGCTTGTCGTTGTTGATGTCGCTCTCGGAGAGCTGACAGCCGACGGCCATCGGCGTCTGGAAGTTGCCGTCCTTGCACTGCGACGACGTGTCGAGGTCGTTGAGGTTTCCCTCGGCCAGGAACGTCGTCATCTTGCTGCCGCCGCCGACTGCGACCTTCGGCGGCTGATAGTCGATGCGCATCGCCACCGGCACTTGCTGACTGAACTCGTAGTACTTCCCCGCGCTCAGCGGCTGCGTGTAGTCCTGCCAGACGAGCTTCGCGGTCGGATCGAGCTCGTAGAGATAGACGTCGCGGAAGTCGTAGCAGTCGCGGCCCGACCCGCACGTGGACCGGCCGAGCTGGGTCCTGATGAACAGATCGAAGGCAGGGCGATCGTCCGGTGCGATCATGAACGCGCCGCCGCGCAGCGGAAACTCGTTCTTGGAGTACGTCGCCGCGGTCGTGAGGGTGGCGAAGGCCGTCCCCGGGTTGGTGATGGTCAAGCGCTTGATCGGCGACGTGCCGGTGAACGCCGTCAGGCTCCCGGTCGGCGAGGGCGGCGTGCCCGCGCTCGACAGCACCCAGAAGTCGACGTCCTTGGTCTCAGCGGCCGTACTCGTCGAGTTGATGCCCCAGGTGGACGGAGCCTTCGTGGGGTTGACGATCCAGTAGACCGGGATCTTGTTCTGCATCAGCCGGTAGACGAGACCGTACGCATAGGTCATCGCCATCGCCGACGTCGTGGGATTATCCGAGCACCACTTCGGCGCGGCATTGCCGACATCCGGACCACCGGAGTTGGTGCCGTTGACGAACGGCTGATGGCAGCGGCTCACCGGGATGAGGACGGCCTTCTGCGCCGTCGACCCGACGAAGTCTCGCGTGCAGCAGTTCGTGCGGAGCGTCGTACACGCTGGCAGCGAGGTGCCGCATTGCGCCTCGTCGCTGACCTGGGCCTGGGCGTCGCGCGGTGCGACGCCCCCGACCAGACCGAGCACGCTGGCGAGGACGACGGCGCGATGACGGAGATGGCTACCAAGATGTTCGAGCATAAGAGCTCCCGGTCGCGGAGTAGACGAGCACACGATGTTTGCGGGTCCGAGCAGGGTCGGTGACGTAGAGGGTGGCCGCGGCCGTGGCGGAGCCGTTCGGCAGGAAGTCGATGTTGAACAGCGTGGTGGTCTGCGCCGGGTCGAGGCCCGCGGCCTGCGCTCCGGTGGCCGCGGCCCACAGCGTCACCGACTTCGGGATGCGGACGCGCTCCACGAACTGCGGAGTGACCGAGGTGATGTTGGTGCGCTTCATCCCGGTGATGCTCGCGGCCCACACGTGGATCTCGGGAGGATTGAGCTCGAGGTGGACCTCGACGCGGTGGATCTTGCGCGTCGACAGCGCGCGCGTGCGCGCGAAGTTCATCGTCTGCGCGAGCTGATCGGCCATGTTCGTGGCGTTCGTGCCGAACGGCCGCGCGCTGACGCCGATGATCAGCGCCGCGAGCACGCCGACGATCGCGATGACGGTCATCATCTCGATCAGCGTGAAGCCACGCTCGCGGCGGCGCCTGCTGGTGGACGGGCGGCTCATTTGCCCTCGTTCACCTTCTGGATCTGCATGTCGAGCGTGCTCTGGAGATACTCGCTGTACGCGGCGGTGTTGCCATCCATGTCGCACAGCGCGTGGACGAAGTGCCACCCGGTCGCCGGCGCCGACGTCGTCAGCGTGAAGCCCGTCACCGGCGCCGGCGCCGTGCCCGCGGGGCCGACCGTCACCGTGTAGCTGCACTTGAGCTTCGACTCGGGCGGCAGGATGCGCAGCGCGATCCACGATGGCAGCGCCTGACACGTCGTGATGGCTTGCCCCTTCGCGCTCGGCGTCGCGGGACACGTCGGCACTGCGAGGTACGCGCCGTTCTCGAGCTTGTATTGCTCCTGCTTCACCATGATCTCGGCGAACATTGCCGCGACCTCGGTGCTCGCCTTGACCTTGCGGCCCTCGCCCATGAACGTCGGCACCACCACCGCCGCGAGCAACGCGACGATCGCGACCACGATCATCAATTCGATGAGCGTGAACCCTCGTTCAGCACGACGCGGACGGAGCATAGGCACGCCCAGGCTATCACGTGCGCATCGCGCTACCTACGAGCGCGTTGGGTAGCGGACGGGTTATCGGAGTGGTCGACCGTCGGTGTCCAGCTCGATCAACCCACCCGTGCCTACATCACCCTTCGCGGCGAGGTCGGCCAGGGCGTCGCGCAACGTGAGCTGCTTGCCGTCCTTGAGATACGGCGCGTCCTGGTTCGTGGCGGGGTCGCGCACGATGACCTTCGCGTCGCCATCTCCGACGACGAGGTAGACCGCCTGGCCCGGCTTGAGGTGCCGGGCCGCCGACGCCTTGACCTGCGCCTGCGTGACCTTGCCCACCTGGCCGACGAACCGGTTGTAGTAGTCGAGCGGGAGTCCGAAGTAGACCAGCCGGCGGTACTGACCGAGGGCCGCCTGCGCGGTCGCGAACTGGCCCGGGAGGCCGAGGATCGCGCCCTGCTTCTCACGCTCGAGCTCGTCCTTGGTGATGACGTGCTCCGGCTTGCCGGCCCACAGCTGCTTCACCTCGCGGTCGATCTCGAGCAGCGTCTGGTACGTCGTGTCGGTGCGCACCGAGGAGCTCGCCGAGAACGTGCCGTACTGCTTCGAGTAGCCGAAGCCGCCGCGCGCGCCGTACGAGTAGCCCTTGTCCTCGCGCAGGTTCATGTTGATGCGACTCGAGAAGCTGCCGCCGAACACCGACGCCATCATCGTGTTCGCGAAGTAATCGGCGGCGGTGCGCTTCGGGCCGAACTGCAGGAGCGAGACCTGCGACTGCGCCGCGTTGGGCACGTGCACGAAGAACACGCGACCCTTCATCATCGCCGGCGCGGGCAGCTTCAGCGCCTTGCCGAGCTTGCCCTTCCACGCCGCCAGCGCGCCGCGGTCGAAGTACGCGCGGACCTGCGCCTCGGTGAGATCCCCGACGACGAACAGCCGCGCGTTGCCCGGCTTGAGGTAGGTCGCCGCGTACTGCTTGCAGTCGTCGACCGTGATGGCCGCGAGCGACTGCTCGGTCGTGACCGTGCCGAACGGGTGCTCGAGACCGTAGAGCACGCCGCCGGTGACGCGCCCGGCGACCGAGGCCGGGTTGCCCTTCGACTGCTTCACCGACTCGATGCGGCGCTTGACCATGCGGTCGAAGTCCGACGGGCGGAAGCCCGGAGCGCGCAGCGTGTCGACGAACAGCGCGAACGTCGTGTCGAGGTGCTTCGTCAGGCTCGATAGCGAGATCCCGGCGGAGTCATCTGCCGCGTACGCGTTGATGTTCGACGCGACGTCGGCGAGCGCCTCGGCGTACTGGATCTTGTCGAGCTGCTCGGTGCCCTCGGCGAGCATCGCCATGCAGACGCTGGCGAGGCCCTCCTTGCCCTTCGGATCGGTCATCGCTCCGCCGTCGAAGTTGAGGTCCATCGACACGATCGGCAGCTCGTGCTGCTCGACGAGGAAGACCTTGATGCCGCTCTTGAGCGTGAACGGCTTGACCTTCGGCAGCCGGAACGGGCGCGGGGCCCCGGCCTTCGGCTGCTCGGCGCGGAACGCCTCGTCGGGGAACGCGAGCTCCTGCGGCGTCGCGGGCTGCGCGACCTTGATCGTCTGCTGCATGGGTGTCTCCGGCGTGGCCGGGTCGGGCTGACGGGGAGCGGGATCCGCCACGGCGGGCTCCGAGGGCGGCGCGGGAGCTGGGCGCGAGCCGCCGCAGGCCGCGAGGACGCTGATCGTGAGGAACGAGGAGAAGCGGCGCATCACTTGGCTCCCTTCGGGTTCGTGATCACGGTGACCACGCGGTCGGGCACCAGGTGCCGGGCGACGCTCGTGCGGATCTTCTCGGCCGTGGTCTTGCGGTAGCGGTCGAGGTCGAAGCTGATCTTTTCGGGATCGCCGAGGTAGTGGTTGTAGGCCTGCAGCGTCTCGCCGCGGCCGAGCACGGTCTCGAGCCGGCGGATCGCCGAGGCCTCGTTGCCCGCGATCACGCGCGCGATCTCCTTCTCGGAGAGCGGCTCGCGGCCGAGGCGCGCGACCTCCGCGGCGACGATCTGCTTGACCTCGTCGAGGTTCGCCTCGCTGCGCAGCGTCACCGTGATCTGGAAGATCCCGGAGAACTGCGAGCCGCCCTGGAACGCGGAGACCGCCTGCGCGAGCGGCCGGTCATAGACGAGCGCCTTGTAGAGCCGGCCCGGGCCTTCTCGCGACAGCGCGTTCGCCGCGATGTCGAGCTCGGCGTCACCCTCGGCGAAGTTCGCCGGCGAGTGCCAGATGAACGACACCTGGCGGAGCTTCGCGAACTCGTCCTCGACGACGACCTGCGCCGACCGGATCGCGGGCGCGGGCACCGGCACGACCCTGGGCTTGACGCTCTTCGGGAACGAGCCGAACCACTTCGTGACGAGCTGCTTCGCCGTGGCGGTCTCGAAGTCACCCGAGAGCGTCAGCGTGGCGTTCGCGGGCGCGTACCAGGTCTTGAAGAAGTTCTTCACGTCCTCGAGCGACGCCGCCTCGAGATCCTCGTGCTTGCCGATCGTCAGGTAACGATAGGGATGGCCCTCGGGGTAGAGCGCGGCGTAGGTCGCGAACCGCGCCTTGCCGTACGGCACGTTGTCGTAGCGCTGGCGGCGCTCGTTGCGAACGACCTCGATCTGGTTGTCGAGGCTCTTCTTCGTCAGCTTCTCCAGCAGGTAGCCCATGCGGTCGCTCTCGAGCCACAGCGCGGTCTCGAGCTGGTTCGACGGCACGACCTCGAAGTAGTTCGTGCGATCGGGGTTCGTCGTGCCGTTGACGCTGTCCGAGCCGATCTTCTTGAGGATGTCGAAGTGCTTGTCGTCGCCGACGTGCTTGCTGCCCTGGAACACCATGTGCTCGAACAGGTGGGCGAAGCCGCTGCGGCCGTAGACCTCGTAGCCCGAGCCCACGTGGTACCAGACGCTGACCGACACGAGCGGCACGCTCTTGTCGGGGGCGAGGATGACCTCGAGCCCGTTCGGCAGCGTGTAGCGCTCGAACGTGATCTTGGGGTCGGTCGCGGCGGGCTCGGCGACGCGGAGCGAGGCGGCCGGCGTCGGGGCCGGCGGACCCTTCGGCGTCGGGGCCGGCGCTGGCGCCGGTGTCGTGGGTTGCGCGAGCGCGAGCGCGGCCGGCGCGAGCAGGGCCACCGACACCAGGGCCGGTCGCCAGATCTTCGAGAGCTTCATCGAATCCTCCGTGGCAAAGCCGGAGGAACGTAGTCGCCTGGCTCGCCGGGGGCAACCGGCGCGGGGCTTACTTGCGGCCTCGCACGGCGGCCGCCGGGACGACCGCGGCCGGGCGTCGCACGTGCACGTAAGGCCTCGTCAATTCTCGGGGTTCGGCCGCCTGCAGATCGATCGCGAAGCGCCGCGAGTGGACGCCCCGCTCCCCCACCACCATCACCCGTAACGTCTGCCGGCGCATGTCACCAGTGATAGCCGAGAACCGGTGCGAGCAGCACTGCGGGAAACCGCAGGCGTCCGGATCCCGGGGCGATCGCGGATCGATCACGGATCGATCGTCAGCACCCGCGACACCAGTGCGGCGCGGCTCTCGACGCCGAGCCGATCGAAGAGCGCCGTCATGTGGAGCTCGACCGCGCGCTCGCCACAGCGCAGGGCATCGGCGATGCTGGCGTTCGAGCCACCGCGGGTGACGAGGTCGAGCACGGCGCCCTGGCGCGGCGTCAGCTGCCACTGCCGGATGCAGGTCCGCACGCAGGCCACGAGCCGGGTCTCCAACGAGCCCGCGCGCACGATGGCGAGGTGCGCGTCGGCGACGCCTGCCGTCCGCAGCGCGTGGAGCTCGATCTTCAGCGTCGTCGGTCGCGCGCAGGTGGCGTCGCGCAGCGCCCCGGTGACGTCACCGCGCCGCTCCGCGAGCAGCGCGCGCCCGACGCGGTTGGCGTCGTGGATCGCACCGTGCGCGCCGATCACGAAGGCGGGTGCCCCGATGTGCTCGAGTGCGACCTCGAGCGCGCGCTGGGTGCGCGACGAGCTCTCGAGCGTCCGCTCGGCGGACAGTCGCTGCTGCAGGGGCGCGATCAAGCTCGTCAGCAGCTGCTTCTGCCGGACCGTGAGCGGCACCGGGTGCAGCGCTCCGAACCACGCGAGCAGGCTCGCGCCCTCGCAGACGAGTACCCGGGGTTGCTGGTGGCGGTCGAGCTGGCGCGGCGCCATGAAGTCGCGACACAACCGCGAGCGCTGCCAGGTGCCCGGCCGCTTGCGATCGATCCACGCGGTCGCCTCGACGAGCCGGTTGCGGTGCGCCGCGATCGGCTGCAACAGATCGTAGAACAGCACCGGCGTCGGCTCCGAACAGGCGAGCGCCTCCGCGAGCACGGGCCGCAGCGACGCGCGTCCCCCGGCCTGGTGCCAGCGGTCGACCTCGAGCGTGTGCTCGCCGCGGCGCGCGGAGTACAGCACCACGATCTCGAGCTCGAGCTCGGCCTGGACCCGCTCGAGCACGGGCTGGAGCGACGCCGCACGGCCGAAAATGAGCGTGCCGAGCTCCTGTGCGAGCTCGCCGGCGAGGCTGATGTCGCGGGGCCCCAGCCCGGTCATCGCCGTCATCCGGCGCCAGCTCGGGATCCGCCCGCCGCCACCCTGCCCCTGCACCCGCACGCCATCCTGTTCACCATACCAGGCTTGTGCAAAGGTCCGCTCGGGTGGCGTGTCGATGCGGCTGAAACCAACGGTGGCCGAGGTCGCGAGCCTGGAGGCGATCAGGGCCGAGCTCGCGGTGGTCCGGCTCGGCGAGGCGTCCGCCGTCGACAGCGTGCTGCCACCGATCCGCGAGTTGCTCGGCACCGAGACCATCATGGTGCTCTCGCCGGTGGACCGCGGCGACGGGCTCGAGATCGAGCGCTTCCACGCCGACGGCTTCGCGGCGGCGCCCGAGCTCGCTCGGCGGTTCGCGACCTTCCTCCGCGCCGCGCCGCCGCGGTACGCCTGGTACGACGCCGTCCGGCCGGAGCCGGCGCAGCGCAACCGCGTGATCGAGGCGCATGACCTGATGGGCCCGGGCGAGCTCGAGGCGTCGGCGATCTACCACCAGGTCTTGCGGCCGCTGCGGCTGCACGCCCACCGCCAGCCGCGCGTGCTGCTGTGCGACGGGCCGTCGCTGCTCGGCTGGTTCGGTGCCTTCCACGCTGGCGCGATCGAGTCCCGGCAGAAGCAGCTGCTGCGCGCGCTGATCCCGATGATGCGGCGGCGGCTCGCGTTCGAGCGCCGGCTCGCGACGACGCCGCGAGCGTACGCAGCACTCGAGACCTGCCTCGAGCAGCTGGGGGCGCCGGCGTTCGTCGTGACGGGCGCCGGAAGGATCGCCGAGACCAACGAGGCCGGCCGCAGCCTGCTCGCGGTCCACGGCGCGGAGCTCCGCTCGGCGCTGCGCGACCGCTTGCAGGGCCGGCCGACCAGCCTCGCCCTCGAGCTCACCCTGCTCGAGCAGCGCGGTGCCGCGCGGAGCTATCTCGCGATCCTGCGGGGTGACGCGGCGGATGCGCGGATCTCGAGCAGCATCGCGAGCGCGACGCGACGCTGGTCGCTGACGCCGCGGCAGCGTGACGTGCTCGATCACGTGGTGCGCGGCCAGGCCACGGCGACGATCGCGGCCTGGCTCGGGATCTCGGTGCGGGCGGTCGAGCTCCACGTCACCGCGATGTTCGATCGCGTTGGCGTCGACAGCCGCGCGGCGCTGGTCGCGGCCGTGCTGCTCGCGGAGTGAGGCCGCCGCGATCGATTGCTGTCGGCGCGCCGCGCCGATGGCAATCGGAGTCCGCCACGGACGACCCAGAGATTGGAAGGAATCCGCGGGAATCACTCCGGCCTCCCGCTGTGCTGAGAGATCGAGGAGAACGCGGGGCGTCGCGCAGACCCGTGATGCAGATCCGGAACGGCGCAGGTTGCGGCGCGCCTCTCCACACGGCTCAGCGCGCTGACGCCTCGACGCCACGCACCGGTTGGCGGATTTGTTCTTTTTGAAGATGAAGAGGAGCGGATACGGGTGGGTCCACGGACGTCGAGACGATCGGCAGACGCGGGATGGGCCCCCTGATGTGCAACCGGAGACATCACCGAGGATCGCGCGAGCCGGTTCGCGGACCACCGAGCTCGCGTGTCCTCCCGCGGCACGGGCCGTCATGAGCGATCGCTGGCGCCAATGCCGCTGGCAATCGACTATCGGCGAATTCAAGTTAACAGCGATGCTGAACGTTGGCGCAGGCAGGACATGCAAGCAGGCAGCAGGTTCGAGCTCAAGACCGGGGGTGGCAAGGGCGCAGGGCGGCCGGCGTAGGCGAAGCGGGCGAGCGAGCCGCACCAGCGCCGCGAGCGATTCTCGCGGCCGACGGCGGTGCACGTGACGCTGCGGGTGCTCGGCCTGGTGGGCAAGCTGCGGCGCCGTGCGATCTACCAGGCGGTCGGGCGCACCGTGATCGCGGTGCTGCCGCGCGGGGACTTCTGGTCGCCCGCCAGACCTGGCTGCTCGCGATGGGCTGGCAGCGCACCGGGTCGATCAGCATGATCTCGGCCCCCGGCGCAGCCTGAACGCTGCGCCACGATCCTCGCCACGTCGCCGCGCCCTCCGAGCCGGAGGCCACGCGATCTTCGGGATCCCGAAGGCCGGGGCCGCTGCGCGGCATGCGCGTTCGTCTCAGACTCGCCGTATGAACGTCAGCGAGGTCGGGATCGGCCCGACCGTGATGATCCTGCACGGCAGCCCGTCGCCCCTCGACGATCTGTGGCCGCTCGCGCAGCGGCTCGCGCGGACCTACAACGTGATCTGTCCCGCCCTGCCCGGCTACGGCGGCACCGCACCGCTCGCGGACTTCTCGTTCGACCGCACCGGGGACGCGCTCGCCGAGGTCCTGCGCGAGCGCGACATCTCGCACGTCCGCGCCATCATCGGGTTCTCGAGCGGCGGGTATCGCGCGCTCGATCTCGTGCTCCGGCGCGGCATCCGCTGCGACCTCGTCGTCGGGCTCGGCGCGCTGGCCGCACCCGCGCGGGGGGATCGCGAGCTGCTACGGATGGCGGCGCGCTCGCTGCGCGGCGACCCGACGGGTGCGGAGCTCCGGCCGCTGCTGCCACCGCGCCTGCTGTCGGAGCGCTGGCGCCGCGACCATCCCGGCGACGACGCGCGGGTCCGCGCCTGGTTCGACCTGATCGACCCGCGCCACCTCGCGGACGAGCTCGACGCGGTGACCGAGCTGACGGATCTGCACCCGCTGCTGCCGGCGCTGAAGTCCTCGCTGGACCTCCGGGTTGGCGAGCTCGACGTCGCCTGCTCGCCGAGCATGAGCAGCGAGATGGCCGGCCTCGCACCGCGCGCGCTCGTCGAGATCGTGCCGGACTGCGGGCACGCGCTGCTGATCGAGGATGCGACCGCGACGATCGACCGCGTCACCGAGCTCGTGCACACCGGGCTGTGAGCGCGCGCCGTGCGCCGCGCGGACGTCAGAGCTCGAGCGGCTGGACGCCGAGCACGATCTGATCGCGCGACACCGCATCGAGCCAGAGCAGCAAGCGCCGCATCTCGCCGCCGGCGACGTCGATCTCGATGATCCGGCGGACCGGGCTGCCGGCGAGCGTGCGCGCGAGATCTTGCTCGCAGCTCGACCACGCATTCGCGAGCGGGGTCGAGCGGACGGGCAGGCCCTCGACCTCGACGGAGACACCCATCACGAACTTCGCGAACGCCTGGTTCGCGGCGACGATCACGCCCTGCGGGGTGAGCAGCGCGAGCGGCAGCCGGCAGCCATCGAAGGCGATCCGCGCGAGCTCGTCGCGCTTGTTCACGCCCTCGGCGGGGCGCTGCTCGATGACGACACGCTTGGTCGCGCCGCCCTTCGCGCGCCGGCCGAACCCGAGCATGTCCATCACGGCGCGCAGCTCGTAGATGAACGCGCCCATGTCCTTGTGACGGTTGACCGGCTGCTTCTCGATCGCGTGGAAGATCAGCCGCTCGAGCGCGGGGTCGATGCCGCCCTCGATGATCTGCGACGGCGGCTTCGCGATCTCGTCGAGGTGGCCCGCGAGGATCTTCTGGACCGGGCCATCCCACGGCACCGCGCCGGTGACGAGCTCGTAGAGCAAGATCCCGACGCCGTAGACATCGCTCGCGGGCGACGCCGGCTCGCCGCGGATCCGCTCGGGCGCGACGTAGTGCGGCGTCCCCGACAGCGACGTCGACGCGCGCGTCGCGGTCAGCGAGCGCGCGAGCCCGAAGTCGAGGAGCTTCGCGATCATCCGCGTCCGCTTGCCCTCGTGCTCTTCCTCCGAGATCAGGATGTTCTCCGTCTTGATGTCGCAGTGCACGACGTTCTGCCGGTGGATGTAGTGCAGCGCCTCGGCGACCTGCAGCACGATCTCGCACGCCTTGCGGAACCCGAGCCGCTTCTCGCGGAACAGCAGCCGGTTCAGCGGCTCGCCGTCCACCATCTCCATCACCATGAACATCCCGACCTTCTCGTCCTCGCCGAAGTCGACGACGGCGGTGATGCTCGGGTGGGACATCGCCGACGCGAACCGCGCCTCGCGATAGAACAGCTCGCGCGCCTCGTCGGTCTCGGCGACCTGGTTCGAGATGATCTTGAGCGCGAAGGTCCGCGACAGGTGCGTGTGCGTGACCTTGTAGACCTTGCCCATCCCGCCCTGACCGATGCGGTTGACGATCTGGTAGCGCCCGCCGATCAGCGACGAGTGCTGCGCGGTCGTCACCCGCATCGCGGCGGCGGCGCTGCGCGGCGGCGGCTGCGGTTCGTGCATCGGTACGGCGGCCGGCGCGGGTGTACGTGGCGCCGGCATGCGGGGCGCTGGCGCCGGTGCGGGCACGGCGGTGCGGCCCCGCGTCACCTTCTCGATCGCGGTCGGCCGACCCACGCGCGTGACATGCGGGTGCTGGTGCGAGACCGGGACGTTGCGCGACAGCGCGCGATGATCGACGCGCACCTCGCTCGCCTCATCGTGGAGCTCGACCTCGGGCAGCCGCGGCAGCTCCGACGTCACCTCCTGCGGCGGCGGCGCACCGCGATGCTGGCGGGTGCGCGGCGGCCGATGGTCGTCTTCTGGCGGCGGGGGCAGCGGCAGGATCGGGGGCCGACGACCCGATGGGTTGCGCTGATCCGCCACGCCAGCAGGGTACACGAGTTACAGTCGACGCGCTGATGGAGCTGTGGTCGAGCGCCAGCTACGAGGCGCACCTGTTGTCGCTGCCGTTCGCTCTCGCGCCGGCAGCGATGTTGATCGTGATCACGTACACCGCGGTGATGCGCGGCGCGCCGCTGCTGCGCGGCTATCTCTTGATGCACTGCCTCGCGCTGCTCCCGTACGCGGCGGTGATGATGCTGTCGCCGTCGATCAAGTCGCCCGAGGTCGCCGAGCAGCTGTTCCGGATCGCCGCGGCGTTCATCCCGCTCGCCGCGGCCGCCGGCACCGGGTTCCAGCTCGCGCTGATCCGCAAGTTCCGCCGCTACCGGCTGTTCGTGTGGTTCCTGCTCGGGAACTCGCTGGTGTGGCTCGTCGTCGGCAGCACGTCGGATGCGGCGGTGCAGGGCGTGCGCTGGCTCGACGGCTACTGGTACCCCGTCGCGGGGCCGTGGACGTGGCTCGCCCTGCTCCACACCGTCGTCCTCTCGATGGGCGGCTTCATCGCCCTCGCCCACGCCGCGCTGACGAGCAAGCCCTCACTCGAGCGGCGGCAGTGGCGCGCCGCCCTCGTCGCCAACATCGTGACGTACGCCGGCCTCACCGATGTTGGCCTCGCGTACGGCATCGGGATCTTTCCGCTCGGCTGGCTGCTGTCGGGCATCGGCAGCCTGCTCGTCGTGCGCGCGCTCGTCGTCGAGGATCTGCTGCGCGTGCGCGCGGTCGACACCACGGCGCCGTTGCTCGTCGTCCACTTCGCCGGTGCGGTCGTGCTCGGCTGGATCTGCCTCGCGCTGCTCGGTGACGGCGCTCCGTGGTGGGCGGCCACTGCCGTGCTCGCGCTGTGCTTCGTCGGCATCCGCAACGCGATCGTGACGGTCGCGCTGATCGATCGCGGCGCGCGCGGCAGCGGCGGCCCGCTCGATCGCTTGCTCGCGCAGCTCGTCAGCCGTGCGCGCCGCATGATGCACGCGCCCGCGATCGCGCAGCTCGCGATCGACATCATCGACCTCGGCGTCGGCGTCCGCGGCTCGGTCCTGATCGCCTCCGAGGAGGACTGGGGGTGGACCTCGCTGAACCCGCCCGCGAGCCTCGCCGCCTCGCTGTTCCCCGAGACGCTGCGGCCCGGTCGCCCGGTCGCGAGCGGCCGGGTCGACGACGCGCACGCGCCCGATCCGCTGCTGATGAGCTGGCTCGCCGATCATCGCGCGCCGCTGTTCGTCGACGATCTCGAGCCGGTGCCCGCGGATCTCCGCGGCGTCGCCGAGCAGCTGTTCGAGCATCACCGGGCCCGTGCGATCATCCCGGTGCGCAGCACCGACGAGATCCTGGCGCTCATCATCCTGCCGGTCGCCGGGGCGCGGCTGCGCGGGCCCGCGCTCGCGTTCGTCGTCCGCGTCGCCGAGCGACTCGCCGAGGCGCTGCTCCACGCCCGCATGGCGCAGCGG
>JALZOI010000470.1 GCA_030857245.1 Myxococcota bacterium | reverse complement strand
CGCCGGCACCGCCCGCACCCGCGCCCGCCGCGGCGCCGACTGGCACGGTCACCGGCACCGTCCTCGACAACCTCAGTGAGCTCGGCATGGCCGCGGCCACCATCCAGATCACGGGAGGACCGGCCGGTGATCAGACCCTCGCGACCGAGCTCGACGGCACGTTCACGCTGACCCTCGCGCCCGGCACGTACGCGATCACGTTCTCGACGCCGGACTTCATCGAGGCCACGAGGACGGTCACCGTCGTCGTGGGCAAGACCCAGCGGCTCGAGCTCGGCCTCGATCCGCTGCCAAAGACGGCGACCGGCGAGACCATCGAGATCGTCGGTACGATCGACACCCGCAAGGAGAGCGCGGTGCTCGCGGTCCGCCGGGCCGCCGCCACGGTCAGCGATGGCGTGAGCTCGCAGGAGATCTCGCGCACGCCCGACAGCAACGCCGGCGACGCCATGAAGCGGGTCGTCGCGGTGAGCGTCGTCGACGGCAAGTACGTCGCGCTGCGCGGCCTCGAGGGGCGCTACGTGACGAGCCTGCTCAACGGCGTGCTGCTGCCGAGCCCCGAGCCGGATCGCAACGCGGTGCCGCTCGATCTGTTCCCGACCAACCTCCTCTCGACGATGACCGTCCACAAGAGCTACTCGGCCGAGCTGCCGGGGCAGTTCGGCGGCGGCACCCTCGCGATCGCGACGAGCTCGTTCCCGACCGACTTCGAGATGCGGCTCGGCGTGTCGACCTCCGCGAACACGGCGTCGACGGGCCAGGAGGGCCTCAGCAACGCCCACGCCAGCGGCTTCCGCAGCTTCCTCGGCTTCGATGACGGCCGTCGCGCGCTGCCCGATGCGATCCCGCGCAACCAGGCCGTCCGCGGGATGGAGCCCGGGCGGATGGAGCAGATCGGCGAGGCGATGCCGAACGTGTGGACCCCGACCGGCGAGACCGTCACGCCGAACCTGTCGCTCAACGCGATGGTCGGCGACTCGATGAAGCTCGCGGGCAAGCGCGTCGGCTACCTCGCGACCGGCATGATGCGCCGCAACTTCTCGGTCCGCGAGGGTCAGACGGCGCGCACCCAGCTCGTCGGTGGCGAGCTGATGGAGAGCGAGCGCCTCGACTACCAGATCGGCAATGCCGAGGCGACGCTCGGCTCGCTCGCGAACGTCGGCATCGACCTCGACGCCGACAACCAGCTGAACCTGCTCGGGCTCTACACGCACGTCGGCGAGGATCAGAGCCAGGCGGCCTCGGGGTTCTCGGATGCCGATGCGTCGGAGATCGACGTCTCGCGGCTGTCCTTCGTCGAGCGCGAGCTCGCGTTCGCGCAGCTGCACGGCACGCACAAGCTCAGCCGCAAGCACGGGCTCGAGCTGCGCTGGCAGGGCAACTACGCGACGACCCGGCGCGACGAGCTCGACAGCCGCGACCTGCTGTATCTCGTCGATCCGGACGGCGGCCGCTATTACCGCGATCAGCCAGGCTCGGGTCAGCACTTCTGGCAGTCGCTGAAGGATACCGCCGGGGGCGGTGGCTTCGACGTCCGGCTGCGGCTCGGCGGCGTGCAGCTCCGTGCGGGTGGCGCCGCCGCGCTCTCGGACCGCGCGCTCGGCGGCCGCCGGTTCCGCTACAAGTTCATCGGCAGCGACACCTCGGTGCGCGGCCTCGCGGGCGAGGAGATGTTCAGCGCCGAGCACATCGGCCCCGACTTCGAGCTCGAGGAGGGCACGCTCCACGAGGACGCCTACCAGGCGTCGCTCGACGTCTTCGGCGGCTTCGCCATGGCCGAGATCCCGATGGACGACAAGCTGCGCATGGTCGCCGGCGTCCGCTACGAGCGGTCGCAGCAGGACCTCCGCAACGGCAGCCGGTACGCGGTCGCCGGCAACATCGCGAGCGTCGATCGCAGCGACGACGACGTGATGCCCACGGCCAACTTCGTCTATGCGGCGCGCCCCGACATGAACGTGCGCGCCGCCTACAGCTACACGCTCGCGCGTCCGCGCTTCCGTGAGCTCGCGCCGTTCCTGTTCTTCGACTACGTGCGCCGCCGCGACATCTCGGGCAACCCGGAGCTCGTCACCACCCACATCCACAACGCGGACGTGCGGTGGGAGTGGTTCCCCGCCGAGGACGAGGTCTTCGCCGCGAGCGTGTTCGGCAAGTACTTCCGCGACCCGATCGAGCAGGTGCTCGCGAACTCGAACTCGAACAACGATGCGACGTTCCTCAACGCCGACGGTGGCAGCCTCGTCGGCGCCGAGGTCGAAGCGCGCACGACCCTCGGGCGCCTGACGCCGGCGCTCTCGAAGCTCCGCGTCGGCACGAACATCTCGGTCATGCGGTCGCGCGTCGATCTCGGTGACGCCCAGGCGCAGATGCTGCTGACGAGCAAGCAGCGCCCGCTCTACGGCCAGTCGCCGTTCGTCGTCAACATCAACCTCGGCTATGCGGACCCGAAGCTCGTCGACGTGAACCTGCTCTACAACGTCATCGGTTCGCGGATCAGCGACGTCGGCGCCGAGGGGCTCCCCGACACCTACGAGCGTCCGCTGCATCGGCTCGACCTCGTCGCGGCGCGGCTCCTGCGCAAGGACCTCCGCCTCAAGCTCAGCATCGCCAACGTCCTGAACCAGCAGGTCGTCCTCGAGCAGGACGACATCACCGTCAACAGCTACGCGCCCGGAGTCTCGTTCGCCCTCGGACTCGACTGGACGCCCTGATCTTCTGCAACGCACTCGAAAGGATCTCGCCATGAAGACTCTCCTGTCCCTGTTCTCTGCGCTCTCCCTCGTCGCCGCCTGTGGTGGTGACGACTCCGGGCTCACGGGTGATGACGCGCCGCCGCCGGACGCCGCGCCGACCCCCGACTCCCCGCCGGGCAGCATGATCATCGACATCCCCGGTGGGGACCTCACCGGTGACATCACCTGGCAAGCGGGCACCACCTACGTCCTCAAGGGCTACGTGTTCATGACCAGCGGCACGCTCACGATCGAGCCCGGCACCGTCATCAAGGGTGACAACGGCAGTGCCCTGACGATCACCAAGGAAGCCAAGCTGAACGCCGTCGGAACCGCGGCCCAGCCGATCGTGTTCACGTCGAGCTCGACGCCGGCGACCCCCGGCTCGTGGGGCGGCGTCGTGCTGCTCGGCAAGGCGCCGATCAACGTCGTCGGTGGCACCAACGCCGTCGAGGGCTTCCCGACCTCGTACGGCGAGCGCATCGTCTACGGCGCGGCCACGCCGAACGCCGCGCACGACTGCGGCAAGCTCAAGTACGCGCGCATCGAGTACGCCGGCTTCCTGCTGTCGCCCGACAACGAGCTCAACGGGCTCACGGTCGGCGGCTGCGGCTCGGCGACCCAGCTCGACTACATCCAGGTCCACCTCGGTCAGGACGATGGCATCGAGATGTTCGGCGGTACCGCCAACCTCAGCCACATCGTGATCTCGCACCCCGACGACGACGGGCTCGACTGGGATCGCGGCTGGACCGGCAAGGTGCAGTTCCTCGTGGTCGCTCAGAAGGCGGGGCGCGGTGACAAGGCCGTCGAGGCCGACAACAACAACAACGACAACGAGCTGACCCCGCGCAGCGCGCCGGAGATCTGGAACGCCACGTTCATCGGCGCCGACGGTGCAGCCGCCGACCCGCAGGGTGGGCTCCACCTCCGCCGCGGCACCGCGGGCCGGATCAACAACGCGATCGTCGCCTACTTCACGAAGTTCGCGGTCGACGTGGACGGCGCGTCGTCGACGGGCCAGTTCGGGGCCGGCCTCACGATCAAGAACACCTACTTCCTGAAGGGCACCAACGCGACCGCGCTGTGGCCGGCGAACTTCGACGGCACCGGCGTCGGCAACGACGGCGGCTTCGACGAGGCCGCCCAGATCGGCGGCGATGCGACGAACCGCATGAACATCGATCCGCAGCTCACCGCACCGAAGAACGCCACGGCGCCGAGCTGGAAGCCCGCCGCGGGCTCCCCGGTGCTCACCGGCTGCGGCACGCCGCCGGCCGGCCTCGACACCACCGCCACGTTCTGCGGCGCGATCGGCGCCGACGACTGGACGGTCGGCTGGACCGCGTTCCCGGGCTGAGCGTCAGCGACCTCAGCGACCGTCAGCGACCGACCGCCGCGTCGCTCACGAACGTGAAGCTGCGCGGATAGAGCAGGCGATCATCTCTCGCGACCAGCAGCGAGAGGTGGTCGCCTGTGCGCGCGTCATGGCGGTGCACGCCGCGCGCGTCCATCACGTAGAGCGCGCCGTCGGGGCCGAAGTCGAGGCTGATCGGGTTCACGAGACCATCGATCAGCACGCCGAGGGCGCTGCCGTCCGTGGCGTGGCGGGTGATGCGCCCGCGCTCCCAGTCGGCGACGTGGACCACGCCGTCGGGATCGAGCGCGATGCCGACCGCCATCGCGAGCTCGCCGGTGCTGGCGATCGCCGGCAGCTGGGTCCCGCTCGCGATGTCCCAGACCTGGATCGCGCGATCCGTCGCGATGTACATGCGGTCGTCGCCGCTCACCGCGAAGTCGTGCGCGTTGCGCATCTCGGGATACCCGAAGCTGCGCACCGTGCGGCCGTCGGGCCCGATCAGCACGGCGTTGTTGGTGTCGTTGCCGAGGACGAGCAGGTCGTCACCGCGGAACACGAGCTCGACCGGCTCCTCGAGCGCGGCGGTGTCCCAGAAGAACACGTCCATCATCGCGCCCGAGTGCGCGTCGTAGCGAACGACCTCGCCGCGCCCGAAGCCGGCCGCATAGAGCTGGCCATCGGGCCCGAGCCGCACGCTCGCCGGGCGGTCGACGCGCTGCGCGGATCCTTGCGCGAACACGCCGGCCGGCGCGCCCGTCACGCCGTCATAGCGAAAGATCGCGTTCGCGCGGTAGTCGCTGATCAGGAGCTCGCTCGCGACCGGCGGCGGCTCGGTCGTGGCGCAGCCCAGCGTCGTCAGCATCGAGACCACCGCCAGCACGCCGTTTGCCGTGGTCATGTGACGATCGTACAGCGTGGGTGACGGCTTCGATAGCGCAGGTGACAGACGCGTGACGTGAGGCCGCGTGAGGCAACGTCGTATGACGAGCGCGTCGCAAGCGGTGCGACGAGATCGTCACGCAAGGGCTGGCTCCGCGACCATCGGAGCGGCACCGGCGCGAGTGGCGACGACGCGATGTCACCGTTCGGTTGCCGGGCCGCACCGTGGCAGTCACGGGCCCTCTCTACGGTGGAGCGTGGTCGCCTTGTCGGATTCCAACGCTCCTGCTCCGCTCGACTCCGTGCGCGTCGCGGTCGTGACGCTCGTGACGACGGCGACCACGCAGAGTGTCCTGGCCGAGCTCCGGCGGAGCGCGATGCACGTCGACCTCGTCACGATCGAGGTGCTGCACGCACCGCCGACGGTCCCCGTCTACGTGATCAGCGTGGACACCGCGATCGCGAGCGTGCTCGCCGACAAGCTCGTGGCCTGGGCGCAGGCGAGCGAGCTCCGGCCCGGCCTGATCGCGCTCGTCGAGGACGGCGCGCCGCGCGACTGCGAGGCGCTACTCGCGGCCGGCTTCGACGACGCCGTGGTGGCGCCGATCAGCGCGCGCGAGCTCGCGGGTCGCGTGCGGGCCGTGCATCGCCGCGTGCACTGGAAAGCCGGCGCGACCGGTCGGCTTCGCCACGGCGAGCTGACACTCGATCTCTACGGCCGCGCGCTGTGGGTGGACGGCAAGACGATCACGCTGACGTCGATCGAGCTCGCGGTCGTGCGCGAGCTGATCAAGGCGCGCGGCCGGCCGCTGTCGCGCGTCGAGCTCCTCGATCTCGCGTGGGGCGAGGCCGACCTCGAGATCTCCGAGCGCGCGGTCGACAACGTGATCCTGCGGCTGCGGCGCAAGCTGCCGCGCCCCGAGCTCATCGAGACCGTGCGCAGCGTGGGCTTCCGCCTCGCCCCCGGGGACGCCCTCCACTAGGGCCTGTCCCTGATTGGTCGTGACCGTGATCGTGACCGTGATCGTGGCCGTGATCGGGCCCGTGATCGTGGCCGTGCACGTGAACGGGAACGCTACCGTGATCGTGATCGCCCCCCTTGACGATCAGGGGTCGATCATTTTGGTCAGCATGGCAAC
>JALZOI010000469.1 GCA_030857245.1 Myxococcota bacterium | reverse complement strand
GGGTCGGCGTGGGCTCGCCGGGCGCGGCGGCGGCGGGCTCCGTGGCGGGTGCGGGCGCGGCCTGCTTCTTCTTCTCGCAGCCGGCGGCGAGCGTCAGCGCGACGCCAACGACGAGGGTCGACACGATCGAGAGCGCGTGCTTCATGGCCGGAGATACTAACCGGTGCGGCGGGGCCGTGCGAACGGGATCTCGGGGCGCCGGCTTGAATGTGGGGCCGCGCGCCGTCGATACTGGCGGACCATGAGAGCAGTCGCAGGTGGCGCCACCTCAACGACGCCCTGAGCTTCGTCGCGTCGGGCGGGAGCCAGACGATCGACATCGCGACCGAGGATGCGCTGACGCTCCAGGGTCCGGCGTCGCGCCTGACGCTCGGGCTCATGCCCGGATGATCGACGGGCGAGGTCTACACCCACGGCGTGTCCGGCTACACGCTCACCGGCGAGGTCGGCTACCGGCGCGACCGCACGACGGCCATCGGCGTGCACGCCTCGTTCGGCCGCCTGCGCGGCGAGTACGAGACGCCGCTCGAGGCGAACCCGCGGCTCCACCCGATCGAGATCCAGCCGTTCGCGCTGGCGGGCTTCGTCCAGGCCACCACGCACGATCAGCTGTGGGCCGCGTTGATCGTCGGGCTCCACCTCGATCGGGTGACCGACGATGACGCCGCGCCGGAGTGGATCTCGAGCATCGGCGTGGGCCTGGAGGCGGGCATCGACCTCGTGCAGCTCCGGGGCCATCGCCTCGCGGTCCACGGCCGGATCGATAGCGAGCTGCTGTCCCGTGGCGGCTACACCGCCTTCATGATCGGGCTCGGGTACCGCCGCTGACGTCCTGGGACCTCCGTCGGGTGCAAACCGTCGGCCGGCTCGGTCCGGGCGGCGCCGCGCTGCGCGCCGGTGACAGCGCCCGTCGGCGCCGCGACCTGATACGTTGCGACCGTGTCGGAACCAGTCACCTACCAGCTCGAGAACAAGGTCGCCGTCCTCACGATGGACGACGGCAAAGCCAACGCCCTGTCGATGCCGATGATCGAGGCGCTGCTCGCCGCCCTCGCGCGCGCGGAAGCCGAAGCGAGCGCCGTCGTGCTCGCGGGTCGCTCCGAACGGTTCTGTGCGGGGTTCGATCTCCGCGTGATGATGAGCAGCCCCGACGCCGCGCTGACGCTGCTCCGGGCCGGCTCGAACCTCCTGATGAAGCTCTACGGTGCGACGCTGCCCCTCGTGATCGCATGCACCGGGCATGCGCTCGCCGGTGGCGCGCTCACCGTGCTCACCGGCGACTATCGCGTCGGCGCGGCGGGCCCCTACAAGATCGGCCTCAACGAGGTGACGATCGGCTTGCCGGTGCCGGTGCTCGCGATGGAGCTGGCGCGGGATCGCCTGCTGCCGAGCGAGCTCGTGCACGCGACGCTGCTCGCGAAGATCTACGACCCGGCCGGCGCGCTCGCCGCCGGCTACCTCGACGCGGTCGTGCCCGCGGATCAGGTCCTGCCGCGCGCGACGGAGGAAGCCACCCGGCTCGGCGCGCTCGCGCGGACCGCGTTCCGCGCGACCAAGACCCGGCTCCGCGGCCGCACGATCGACGACATCGTCGCGCGCCTCGACGAGGACATGCGCACGCTGCTCGCGCCGCCTGCCTGAGCCGATCGATGCGCGGACCGCGACGAGCGGCGGTGGCGCGTCATCGCGAGAGCTCGGACTGATCCCTCGTGAGCTGGTCGAAGATCTGCAGCAGCGACGGCGCTCCGATGTCGAACGCCTGATCGTCGTGGAAGAGCCAGAACATGACGGCCGCACCCACGTGGCCAGCGGCATACGCGGCGTGCCGGACGACGTCGCCTCCGAGCTCCTCGGCCTCGCTCGGCTCCGGGGACCCGGCTGGAGTGCTCGGCGGAGGTAGCGGACGGCCTGCTCGACACTATCGAACGCCGCGGCCGCCGCCGCTCTGACATCCAGGTCTGCCTGCGCCCGCTCGCGCCTCGCCGCATCCGCGGCGACGTCGTCGTCGAGGGCCTCCAGCGCCTTCTCCGCACGAAACGCTTCCGCGGAGAGCTGCGCGAGGCCCATCCCCATGGCCGCCCACGCCCGCTCGACACCCGGCCGCTGATCGGGTCTCGGGATCGTGCGGGTCCAGGATGCCGACGATAGCCTCTCCGACGGCCGAGCAAGTCCCCGTCGCCATCGACCTGGACGACCTCACGCCCTTCCTCACCCGTCCCCCCCTCACCTCCGTCCCTCGACGGAGGACAGCACCGTGGTCATCAGGTATACCCGACCACTGTCCAGTCAGCCGCGAGAGCGATCGCGATCCATCGACGCGATCTTGGGTTCCGCGCGCGCCTCCTCGTCACAGGATGCGAGCCCCGCGGAGGCGCCGCTCCGCGCGGAGCTGTTCAGCATCACGCAGCTCGAGCGCCACGCGCACGGGCTCGCGACCACGCACGTCATCGACCCGCGCTCCACCAGCGACCGGCTGCTGACGCGCCTCACCGACAACGAGCAGGTGCTCGCCGGCGCCTACGCCCTCATCGCCGAGGCGGTGACCCGCGGCCGCCAGATCACGCCCGCCGCCGAGTGGTTCCTCGACAACTACCACCTGATCGAGGAGCAGATCCGGATCGCGCGTCAGCACCTGCCGCGGGGCTACAGCCGCGAGCTGCCGAAGCTCGCCGGTGCGGAGGGCACCCCGCGGGTCTACGACCTCGCGATCGAGCTGATCTCGCACTCGCACGGTCGCGTCGATCTCGCGGCCGTCCGCGCGTTCGTGGCCTCGTACCAGGCCGTGCAGCCGCTGCGGCTCGGCGAGCTCTGGGCCATCCCGATCATGCTGCGCCTGGCGCTGCTCGAGAACCTGCGCCGCGTGATCGCGGGGGTCACGTCGGGCCGCCTCGATCGCGAGCGCGCCGGCCAGTGGGCCGAGCGCTTGCTCGAGGTCGGTGCCAGCGATCCATCACGCGTCGTCCTCGTGCTCGCCGAGCTGATCGCCGCGAACCCGCCGCTCACGCACGCCTTTGTCTCCGAGCTCGCGACCCGGCTCCAGGGTCAGGGTCCCGCGTCGGTGTTCCCGATGTCGTGGCTCGAGCAGCGGCTCGCCGAGCGCGGCGAGTCGGTCGAGCGCGCGTTCCAGCTCGCCACGCAGAGCCAGGCCGCTGACCAGGTCTCGATCGGCAACAGCATCGGCAGCCTGCGGTTCCTCGGCGCCACCGACTGGCGCGACTTCGTCGAGTCGACGAGCGCGGTCGATCGCGCGCTCCACGGCGATCCCGCCGGCATCTACGCGCGCATGGACTTCGCGACGCGCGACCGCTACCGCCACGTGATCGAGCAGATCGCGAGGCGGAGCGCGCGCCCGGAGCGCGCGGTCGCCGAGCGCGCGATCGAGCTCGCGGCTGCCGAGACCACGCCGCGCACACGCCACGTTGGCTACTTCCTCATCGATCGCGGCCGCCGCGCGCTCGAGCTCGCCGCGCGCGATCGGCCGCACCAGCGCGCTCTCGCACACCGCCCGCAACCGTCGCGGCTGCCGGTCTACCTCGGCGCGATCGGCGCGATCACGGCGGCGGTGACCACGGTCGTCGGGCTCGTCACCGCCGGCACATTCGGGACCGTCGCCGTCGTGGCGTGGCTGATCGCGATCGGGCTCGTCGCGAGCCAGCTCGCCGTGGGCCTCGTCCACTGGGCGGCGACGCTGCTGGTGTCGCCCCGCCTGCTGCCGCGGCTGGACTTCGCGCGCGCGATCCCGCCCGAGCACCGCACCCTCGTCGCGGTCCCGACGATGTTGACGAGCGCCGGCACGGTCGACGAGCTCGTCGAGGCGCTCGAGGTCCGGTTCCTCGCGAACCGCGACGCGAACCTCGCATTCGCCCTCGTCAGCGACTTCCGCGATGCCGCCGAGGAGCACCTCGAGGGCGACGCCGCCCTGCTCGCGCGCGCGACCGAGGCCATCGAGGCGCTCAACCGCAAGTACCCCGACCCCGCGGCGGGTGGCGGGTTCTTCCTGCTCCACCGCGCCCGCCGGTGGAATCCCCGCGAGGGCGTGTGGATGGGCTGGGAGCGCAAGCGCGGCAAGCTCGAGGATCTCAACGCGATGCTGCGCGGCGAACCCGAGCACTTCGCGACCGTCGTCGGCCCGGTCGCCCGGCTGCGCGACACCCAGTTCGTCATCGTCCTCGACAGCGACACCGAGCTGCCGCGCGACGCCGCGCGCGAGCTCGCCGGCACCCTCGCCCACCCCCTCAACCGCGCGCTGCTCGATCCGGCACGCGGCCGCGTCACCGAGGGCTACGCGATCCTGCAGCCGCGCGTCGGCATCACGCTCGCGAGCGCCAACGGCTCGCGGTTCGCACGGCTGTTCTCCGGCGAGCCCGGCATCGACCCGTACACGCGCGCGGTGTCCGACGTCTACCAGGACGTGTTCGGCGAGGGCTCGTACATCGGCAAGGGCATCTACGACGTCGACGCGGTCCGCGCCTCGATGGGCGGCCGGCTGCCCGAGAACCGGATCCTCAGCCACGATCTGCTCGAGGGCGCGTACGGCCGCGCCGGCCTGGTCTGCGACGTCATGGTCTTCGAGGACTACCCCGCCGCGTACGCCGCCGACGTCAGCCGCCGCGCGCGCTGGATCCGCGGCGACTGGCAGATCGCCCGCTGGCTGTTCCGCCGCGTCCCCGGCGGCACCGGCCGCCAGCAGAACCCGATCTCGCGGCTCTCGCAGTGGAAGATCCTCGACAACCTGCGCCGCAGCCTCGTGCCGATCGCGATGGTCGCCGTGCTCGGGATCGGCTGGCTCGTGCCGACCGCGCTCCTGCCCGCGCTGCTCGTCGTCGGCGTGACGCTGGTCCTCCCCGGCCTGCTCTCCGCCGGCGCGGCGCTGGTCCGCCGGCCGACCGAGGTCCCGCTCGGTGCGCACCTCGCCGAGATCGTGGGCAACGCCGGCCGCCAGCTCGTGCGCGATCTGTTCGCGCTCGCCACCGTGCCGTACGACGCGCTGATCAGCGTGACCTCGATCGCGCGGGCCGCCGCGCGCGTGCTCGTGACGCGCAAGCACCTGCTCGAGTGGAAGACCGCGGCGGATGCGCATCGCTCCGCCCGCACGGACCTCGGCGGCGCGTACGCCTCGATGTGGATCGCGCCGGTCGCTGCGGTCGGCACCGCCGTCGGACTCGCGGTCCACGCTCCCGGCGTGCTGCCCTTCGCGGTCCCGGTGCTCGCGCTGTGGACGGTGGCGCCCGCGCTGGTCTGGTGGGCGAGCCAGCCGATCGAGCCCACGCGCTCGCACCTCTCGGGCTCGGACACCCGGTTCCTGCGCACGATCGCTCGCCGCACGTGGCGGTTCTTCGAGACGTTCGTCGGTGCCGAGGATCACGACCTGCCGCCCGACAACGTGCAGGAAGATCCGCCGGTCGGCGTCGCGCACCGGACCTCGCCGACCAACATCGGCCTCAGCCTGCTCGCGAACCTCGCGGCGTACGACTTCGGTTATGTCTCCGCGAACCAGGTGATCGCGCGGACCACGCGCACGCTCGCGACGATGGCTCGGCTCCAGCGCTACCGCGGCCACTTCTACAACTGGTACGACACGCGGACCCTCGAGCCGCTGCGGCCGATGTACGTGTCGGCCGTCGACAGCGGTAACCTCGCAGGCCACCTGCTGACGCTCGCGAGCGGGCTCCACGAGCTCGCCGGGCATCGCATCGTGCGCGCCGAGCTGTTCGCCGGCTTCACCGACACCCTGGAGATCCTCGACGACCTCGGCGTCGAGCCGAGCAAGCTCGCCACCGCGCGCGAGCTCGCGGAGGACGTGCCGACGACGCTGCCGAAGCTCCGCGACGCGTTCGCCAGCCTCGTCGTCGCGGCGCGCGAGCTCGTCGTCGACGTCGATCTGGCGGGCGACGTCGAGCTGACGTCGTGGGCCCACGCCTTCGAGCAGCAGTGCCTCGGCGCCGCGAGCGAGCTCGAGTACCTCGCGCCCTGGCTCGCCCTCGCCCCGCCGTCCGCGATGATCGGCGAGGCGCTGCGCACCCGGCTCGACACCGTGCCGACCCTCGCCGAGACGGCGCGCCTCGAGGCCACGATCGCCGCGCTGATCGACAGCACCGCACCCGCGGCGGCCCTCGACGAGCCGACGAC
>JALZOI010000468.1 GCA_030857245.1 Myxococcota bacterium | reverse complement strand
GCCGAGCGCCGGCGTCGCGGCGCTCGGCACCGTGGGCAGGTCGGTGATCGGCGCGGGCGCGGCCTCGCCGAGCAGGTTCGTGGACTCGGGCGGCGCGGCCGATGGCGCTGGCGCCTCGACGATCACGCTCGCGAGGGGCTCGAACAACGCGGGTGGGGGCGGCGCGGTCGGGTCGGCGGCAGCGACCGGCGCGCTCGCCTCGTACAGCTCGTCGTCGGGGACCCCGGTGTCGAAGCCGTCGAGCGAGGGCGGGGGCCGGCGCCGGCGCTTCGGGGGCGGCGTCGGCGGATCGGGTGGCGCCCCCGGGTCATCGGTCACGGAGCGACCTCGACGCGGTTGCGGCCGCGATCCTTCGCGTCGTAGAGCGCGGTGTCGGCGCGCTCGATGAGGTCGGGCATGATCTCGCCCATCCGCCACTGCGCGATGCCGACCGAGACCCGGAGCAGCAGCGCCATGCCGTCGCCGACGTCGAACGCCCGCTCGCAGACCCGCTGCCGCATGCGCTCGCCGACCTCCCACGCCCGCCCGGCGTCGGCCTTCGGCAGCACCGCGAGGAACTCCTCGCCACCGTAGCGCACGAGCAGATCGCCGCCGCGGATCGCGCTGCGCAGCCGGCGCGCGACCTCGGAGAGCACCATGTCGCCGGTGCCGTGACCGTACTGATCGTTGACGGCCTTGAAGTGGTCGACGTCGATCATCGCGATCGAGAGCGAGCGGTCGCGATCGATCGCGGCCTCGATCTCCTGCGGCAGCCGCTGCATCAGGAACTCGCGGTTGAAGGCGCCGGTCAGCGGATCGGTGACGGCGACGCGGTGGAGCCGCACGTTCTCGATGTCGAGCGCGATCGTCATCGCGATGAAGCGGACGAGGGCGAGATCGTTGGCGTCGAACGCGCCGACGCCCTCGGCGGTCGCGGTGACCACGCCGACCCGCTCGCCGCGCGCCAGCAGCGGCACGCAGAGCAGCGACGCGATCGGGGTCTGGTTCGCCGGGAGGTTGATGAACCGGGGGTCCTGGCTGACGTCGGCGATCAGCGCCGGCTCGCCGCGCTCGACGACCCACCCCGCCACGCCCTCGCCGACCTTGAACGCCAGCGAGTGCATGCGCTCGGTGCGCAGCCCGTACGCGGCCTTCGCGAGCAGGCGCTTGCGGTCCGCGTCGAGCAGCATGACCGAGCACGCCTTGGCGTCGATCAACTCGCAGATCAGCTCGGCGATCCGCGACAGCAGGATGCCCGGATCGAGATCGGAGCCGATCAGCTTGCCGATCTCGAACAGCGCTGCCGGGAGCTTGTCGAGCCCGTCCTTGTCCATGGGTGCCTAGACGCCCTGCACGTAGCCGATGAACGGCAGGTTCCGGTACTGCTGCGAGATGTCGAGGCCGTAGCCGACGACGAACTTGTTCGGGATCGTGAAACCGAGGTAGTCGATCTTGATCTCGCGCTCCGAGCGCTCCGGCTTGTGGAGCAGCGAGCACAGCGCGATCGAGGCCGGGCGCCGGGTGGCGAGGTTCTCGAGGAGGTAGTGCACGGTGTGGCCGGTGTCGACGATGTCCTCGACGACGATCACGTGCTTGCCCTCGATCGGCCGCGACAGATCTTGGGTGATCCGGACCACGCCCGACGACACCGTGGCATCGCCGTAGGACGAGATGCCGATGAAGTCGAGGATGATGGGCGCCGCGATGTGGCGCGCGAGGTCGGCGAGGAAGATCACGGAGCCCTTGAGGACGCCGATCACGACGACGTCCTCCGTGCGATCGACGTAGTCACGGGTGATCTCGGCCCCGAGCTCGGCGACCCGGGTCGCGATGGCGTCCACCGAGATCAGCTCGGCGAACGGCTCGGGGGTGCGGTTCCAGGTGGGCAGCGGCGAAGCCATATCCCGAATGTATCCCACCCCGCCTCCGCACGGTTCGCTCGCCACGGCGGGAAGGTGCCGCCGCTCGCGCTGCCAAAAAGATAGCTCGCTCATTCTGCGCTCCGCAGCAGGGTCCTGCCTGCGCTCCCACACCGGCTCCACCGGAAGGCGCTCGATCCGTGACCTGGGCCGTAGGCGAGGGCTCGGATCACGGTACAATTCTGGTGAATGGTCGGAACTGGCGAGCTCGACCAGCAGCTGGGCGCGCTGCTGGGGGAGACAACGACGGAGATCGACGTCTCCCGCAAGAACCGCGTCTTCTGTAACCGAAATCTACGGATGGACTCGATCGAGATGATCGGGTTCGACATGGACTACACGCTGGCCCTGTACCACCAGGACCGCCTCGAACGGCTCTCGATCGAGCTCACGCTCGGCAAGCTGATCGAGAAGCACGGGTATCCAGAGCAGATCCGGACCATCCACTACGACCCGATGTGGGCGATCCGCGGCGTCATGGTCGATCGCCAGCTCGGCAACGTGTTCAAGCTCGATCGCCACAGCCACATCGGCCGCTGCTACCACGGGTTCCGCGAGCTCACGAACGACGAGCGCAAGGCGACCTACCGCAACGAGAAGATCAACCTCTCGAACGATCGGTGGGAGTGGATCGACACGCTGTTCGGCCTCCCGGAAGCGGTGATGTACACGACGCTCGTCGACTGGGCGGAGCGCCAGACCGGGACGGTCGACTACGACAAGCTGTTCGGCGACATCCGGACCGCGATCGACGAGGCGCACCGCGACGACACGCTGAAGAGCGTGATCAAGGCGGACCTCGCCTCGTACATCGTCAAGGACCCGCTGCTCGGCGAGACGCTGCACAAGTTCCGCAGCTCGGGGAAGAAGCTCTTCCTGCTCACCAACTCGCTCTACGACTACACGACCGAGGTGATGTCGTACCTGCTCGACGGCGAGCGCAAGGCGTATCCGTCGTGGCGCAACTACTTCGACATCGTGATCGTCGGCGGCGCGAAGCCGGCGTTCTTCAACGAGCTGCGCCCGTTCGTGCAGATCGATCCGGTGACGTTCCAGCAGATCAGCGTCAACGGCGAGATCAAGCACCTGTCGCGCGACAAGGTCTATCAGGGCGGCAACGTCGTCGCCTTCGAGCAGATGACCGGGATCAAGGGCGAGCAGGTCCTCTACATCGGCGATCACATCTACGGCGACATCCTGCGGCTGCGCAAGCAGCACATGTGGCGCACCGCGATGGTGCTGCAGGAGCTCGAGCGCGAGATCTCGGTCAGCGACCGGCTCGAGGCGCAGATCAAGGATCTCGAGCTGCTCGATCGCCGGCACCGCAACCTCGAGTCCGAGATCGACTACCAGTCGCTGCGGCTCAAGAAGATCGCGCGGCTGCTCGATGACGGCACGACGCAGCCGCCGTTGCGGGCCCGGCTCGAGGACGAGCGCCGGCTGATGCGGGCGTCGGTCGACAACCTCCGCGATCGCGCGAACCTGATGGACGCCGAGGTCGACTCGCTCGAGGCGCGGATCGACCGCGCCTACAACTCGCACTGGGGCTCGTGCCTGCGCGAGGGCAACGAGAACTCGCGGTTCGGCGAGCAGGTCAACGACTACGCCGACCTCTACACGTCGCGGGTCTCGAACTTCGGGCCGTACTCGCCGCTCCGCTACTTCCGGGCGCCCCGCCGGCCGATGCCGCACGAGATCTGAGGCAGATCCTCGAGCCATGGCTACTCGAGTAGCCGCGGCGGGTTTGCTTGCAGGCGCCTGAACTTGGCGAAATCGCGACGCGCTGCGTGACGATCGTGGCGCGCGGCGAGGTCCGGCCCTTGCTTCGGGAGGACCCGCCCATGCGCAGTACCCCCACGTGCTCCCTGCTGTTCGCCCTCACGCTCACCAGCCTGGCGAGCGCTGGCTGCCTCGGCAGCGACGACCCCAAGCCCGAGGAGGAGGAGCTGCTGGATGACAGCAAGGCCGACTCGCATCGCAAGCCGACGGACCACGGCGGGCTCGCATTCGCGACGCCCGTGTTCGCGGAGCTCACGCCGGCCGAGCGCTATCACGCGTGGACCTTCGAGCTGCTCGATCAGGCGACCGTCGACCTGACGACCAGCTACGCGATCCGCGGCCAGCGCCGCACCGACACGGTGCTGTACCTCTACAAGGAGTCGGCGACCGGCTGGGGCCCGTACCTCGCGCGCAACGACGACTACGCCTCCACGACGTACTCGCAGCTCGTGCGGTCGCTCGGCGCCGGCCGCTACCGCGTCCTCGTGAAGGGGCACCAGGCGACGACGACCGGCAAGTTCAAGGTCACCGTCGGCTGCGAGGGCCCGGGCTGCTCGGAGCCCGCGGCGTGCCTGTTCGGCAGCACGTACCATGACATCGCGACGAACCCGGCGCTCGAGGTGCTCGGCCGGCTGAAGATCTACCCGGCGACGCTGGGCCAGCTGGCCGCCGGGGATCAGCAGCGGCTGATGCTCGCGGTGCGGGAGTCGTCGCACACCGACGTCACCACGCCCGCCGAGGCGCTGACCCGCGTGGACCAGGAAGAGATGAACGTCGTCTACATCAGCGAGCCCGCCGCGCAGCGGAGGTTCGTCGCGTTCGAGTACGGCGCGGGTGACAACTCGTACGGCGCGATCTTCGACCGCACGCTGCCGGCGACCGGCGCCGCGATGGTCTCGTCGATCCACGACGGCGATCTGTACGAGTGCACCGTGCAGCGCGAGACCTGCCTGCTGTCCGACGACTGGCTGACGATGCGCAGCGACCCCGCGTTCACGCGCACCGCGGCGCGCGTCGTCACGGCGGCCGGCAGCCTGTCGGCGCTCGAGCGCACGCAGGCGATGATCGCCTTTCGCCAGTCCTACGACGACGTCACGACGGCCGCCGATGGCCTGGCGCGCGTCGACGGCGGCCGGCTCAACGTCCAGAGCTTCCGCCACACTACCGGCAAGGAAGTCACGGTCCTCGAGTACGACGCGGGCGACACCTCGGTCGGCGCGATCTTCTACAAGGGCACGGCGAACGTCGCGGGGCTGATCAACGACCTCGAGATCGAGGGCTGCACGCTGTTCGCGGACTGATCGACGTCAGCGGCGGGGCAGCGTCGCCGGCGCGGCGACGCCGAGCCACTCCGCCACGAGCGGTGCGATCTGCGTCATCGGCAGCGTGCCGGACGGGGCGGTGAGCGGGGCGTGCGGCGTCCGTCCCGGCGGCAGCAGGATCACCGGGACCTCGCGATCGTAGTCATGGAGCGACCCGTGTGCGGTCGCGACCGGCTCCTTCGCGGCGACGAAGCTCCAGCCGCGCTTCGGCAGGTACACGATCTCGCCCGACGCCATCGGGTCGAGCGCGAGACAGATCGCCCGGTCCTCGCCGGTGCGCCGCTCGCAGCCACCGGCGAGGTCGGCGGTGCGCTCGACCCGCGCGATGCCGGGGAGAGCACGCAGCGCGTGGAGGATCTTCGTCACCACCTGGTCGATCTGGCCTGGCTTCGCGCGGGCGGCGGCGGACAGATAGAGCGTCGGGAACTTCGCGGCGGCGATCCACGCGCCCGGCCCGAGCTGCGTGCTCGCGGCGCGGTTCGCAGCGTCGGCGACCTGCTCGTGCGTGATGTGCCCGGCCGAGAGGCGCGCCGCGAGCGGCGAGCCGCCGTGATCGCTCGTCACGATCATCGCCCACTGGCCGGCGCCGACCTGGCTGTCCAGCCCGGCGAGGAAGCGCGCGAGCTCCTCGTCGAGCCGCAGCGTCATGTCCCAGAGCTCCCACGACTCGTGGCCCCAGCCGTGCGCGGCGTAGTCGTGCGCCGACAGGCTGACGACGAGGAGATCCGGCACGTCGTCGACACCGAGGCCCGCGCCCGCGATCGCGGCGAGCCCGGCCTCGAGCACGATGGTGTTGCCGAGCGGCGCCGCGAGCAGCGCGGTGCCGGGGTGCTTGGTCGCCTGCAGCGAGTGCGGGAACGTGGGCCCGAAGCCCTTCTCGCCGACCTCGCCGGCGGCATCGTCGGTCGTGCCGCTGAGCTGCGCGAGGCGGCGGGCATCGAGCGGCGTCCAGGGCGTCGCGAGGCTCGGGGGGATGGGGTGCGCCGCGGTGTGGGCCGCGAGCCACGGCACCGGTGCCGTGCTCGTCATCGCGACGGCCTTGCGGTCGTACCAGATCGGCGTGCCGGCCTGCCCGAGCGGCAGGATCGCGGCGCGGTCCTTGAGGCTGACGCTGACCGCGAGCGCGCCGGTGC
>JALZOI010000467.1 GCA_030857245.1 Myxococcota bacterium | reverse complement strand
GTCCGCGGCCGCACGCCGCTCGAGCTGGAGGTCCCGCCGGCGACCGCGATCACGGTGAAGCGAGCGGGCCATCGCTCCGCGCGCGTGACCGCCGACCGCGCCGGCACCATCGACGTCGTGCTCGCGCCGCAGCCCCGCGCGACGACGTCGCCTGCGCGCCCACCCCGCGGGGAGACGCTGGACTGATGGCCACCGACCCTCACGATCCACGGGTCACCGAGGCGCTGCCGGGCTCGATGCCGGTGCGCGCGCACGTCCGCGAGTGCCGGCTGACCATCGTCGGGGGCGAGCTCGACGGCACCGTCCACTCGTTCGCGGCGCCGACCATGGTGATCGGCGCCGACCCGCGCGCCGACTTCGTGATCGCCGATGGCGCGATGTCGAAGTTCCACTGCGAGCTGCGGATCTCCGAGGGCAGCGCGTTCGTCCGTGATCTCGGCAGCCGCAACGGCACGGTCGTCGATCGCGTGCCGGTCCTCGAGGCCCCGCTGCGCCACGGCGCGACCCTAATGCTCGGCCGCACCCAGCTCCGGTTCGACATCGGCACCAGGCAGGTCCCGCTCATGCTGTCGCCGCGCGATCGGTTCGGCCGGCTGCGCGGGGGCTCGGTGCCGATGCGCGCGGTGTACGCGGTGCTCGAGGCCGCGGCGGGCAGCGGCACCACCGTGCTGCTGCAGGGCGAGAGTGGCACCGGCAAGGATCTCGCGGCGGAGTCGATCCACGCCGAGAGCGCGCGCAGCGCCGGGCCGTTCGTGATCGTCGACTGCGGCGCGATCCCGCCGAACCTCCTCGAGGCCGAGCTGTTCGGGCACGAGGCTGGCGCGTTCACGGGTGCGAGCGGGGCCCGGATCGGCGCGTTCGAGGCCGCCGCGGGCGGCACGCTGCTGCTCGACGAGATCGGCGAGCTCGCCCTCGACCTCCAGCCCAAGCTGCTCCGCGCGATCGATCGGCGCGAGATCCAGCGGCTCGGCAGCGCGCAGCGGATCGCGGTCGACGTCCGCGTGATCGCCGCGACCAACCGCAACCTCAAGGAGGAGGTCAACGCGCGGCGGTTCCGCTCCGATCTCTACTTCCGGCTCGCCGTGCTCGTGGTGACGCTGCCGTCGCTGCGCGAGCGCTCCGCCGACATCCCCGCGCTCGTCGAGGCGATCCTCGAGCGGCTCGGGGAGAGCGACTCCGAGGTCGGCCGCTCGATGATGCACGGCGAGCTGCTACCCGAGCTGCTCCGCCATTCGTGGCCGGGCAACGTGCGCGAGCTCCGCAACTACATCGAGGCGGCGATCGTCCGCCAGCAGCACGCGCTCGTGCCGGTCGCCTCCGAGGACCCGGTGATCGACGTGACCCAGCCGCTCCGCGTCGTCCGCGACCGCTGGGTCCGCCACGTCGAGCGCCGCTACCTCGAGCAGCTGCTCGCCGCCCACGGCGGCAACGTCAGCGCGGCCGCGCGGACCGCCGGCGTCGACCGCGTCCACCTGCATCGCCTGCTCAGCCGCGCGGGCCTGCGCTGAACCCCGCGCGTCAGCCCGCCGCGTCATCGTCGGGCAGGGCGACGCGATGGGCCGTGAGCACCTTGCGGACCAGCGCCCATACCGTCCCGGCATCCGTCGTCACGTCATCCCAGCGTCCCGGGAACCGGCCGCAGAACGAGGTCTTCAGGATCTCCGGCAGCGAGCGCTTGCCATCTCCGGCGAACAGCGGGTGCTCGAGGTACACGCAGGCCTCGTCCGTCGCACGCACCGACAGGCTGCCCGGGAGATCGGCGGCGCTACGGATCTCGTGCGCGACGGCGATGATGAGCTCGAGGTTCGTGCGCGAGATCCCGGGGTGACGGGCGGCGAGGATGTCGAGCTCGGCGGCCGGCGGCGGATAGGTCATCTGCAGCGGCGCGAAGCGATCGAGCTGCGCGGCGTCGATCCCGAAGGTGCCGCTGAACTCGCGGCCGCGGTTGACGGCCGCGATGAACTGCACGTTGTCGGGGATCGGGACGAACGTGTTCTCGATCGGATGGAACACGCGGCGCGTCGCATCGAGTGCCGGCATCAGCGCGTTGCGGGCACTCTCCTGGCAGCGATTGAGCTCGTCGAGGAACACCAGGTAGCGGCGCTCCGGGTGATCCGCCGCCTGCTCGATCGCCGTGAGGATGTCGGTCTTCACGAAGTCGGTCATCGGCGCCCCCGACGCCGACGCGCGGACCTGGATGCTGACGAAGAAGTCGCTGGCCTCGACGACGGCGCCGCAGTTGAAGAACACGAAGACCATGCCGAGGCTGTCCGCGATCGAGCGCGCGAGCACGGTCTTGCCGCAGCCCTGCGGCCCATCGAGCAGGATGTTGAGGCCGCTCTCGAGCAGGACCTGCAGCTTCTTGCCGACGATCGGATCGAGGTAGACGCCCTCGATGCGGAACGGCGCCTTGCCGACGAACTCGACCTCGATGCGGCCGCGGTCCTCTCGCTCGGGCTTGTGGATCGCGATCACCTTGACGAGGCACGGCACGCCGGGGACCACGCGATCATCGTTGGTCAGCACGACCTTCGGGGTGCGCCGGCCATCGAGGTGGGTCGCGCGCCAGCGGTACGGCGATGCTTCGACCTCGTTGGGCCAGAACGTCGCCTCCAGGGTGCGGCCGGTCGTCAGCTCCTCGAGGTTCCACTTGCCGGGCATGGTCGTCTCCTTGTACCGCGATCACGCGGCGAGCACGCGACGCGCGAGCTCGCCGATCATCCGTCCGAACCGCGCGACCGCGACGTCGATCCGGTCATCGTCGAGCAGCACGCGATGCCGGAAGCACTCCTCCTCGAGCGGGCGGACCGCGACCTGCGCACACACGATGCCGCGGCGGCGCGTCAGGGTGCTGACGAGGCCACGCACGGCCGCGACCGAGCACTGCGTCGGCAGCCCATCGCTGATCATGACGAGGATCCTGGCGCGGCGGCGCGACGCCGCTGCCACGTTCGCCGCGTGGTAGAGCCCGGCGGCATCGTTGTTGCCCCCGCTCGCGACGAGGCCGGTGACGCCGCAGTCCCGCGCATCGCCGGCGTCGAAGATCACGCTATCCGTGAACCCGAAGAACCGGGCCTCGACGCCCGCCAGGGGGCTCACCGCCTCCGCGATCAGCGCCGCGAACTGCCGCGCGCGCTCGATGTTGTCGCCGGCGGTCATGGAGCTGGAGCAATCGATGAGCGTGCCGAGGAACAGGTCGGTGCGACGCACCGGCGCGCGGGCGATCAGGATCCGCGGGTCGTTGCGCGTCACGAGGGCGCGCAGCCGGCTGCGGTCGAGCATGTGACCCCGCGTGCGCGCCCGGGCCGGCTCGTAGCGCAGGCCGAGATCCTCGAGCAGGGCGCGGAGGCGCAGCGAGTGCCGAGAGACCTGGCGCGCGAGGCGACCGTGCTGCTCGACGTCGCCGCGCACCTTGTGCACCGTGGTGATCCGCTCGAACTCCTCGTCGGGGTTGACGTTGATCTGCAGCCGGTCGGCCTTGCCGGTGCCCGTCGGCTTGCTACGCCGCGGGTCGAGGATGCGCTCCACCTCGCGCTGCAGGATCTCGTCGTCGAGGCCCGCGCCGAACACGTCGCCGTCGCGCTCACCATCGCGCAGGCCCTCGGGACCTCCGAACACCTGGGCCACCGCGATCGCGCCGCCGAACAGTGCCGCGAGCTCCTGCGTCAGCGCATAGAGCCCTGGCATGTCGAGCTTGCGGAGGTCCTTGCCGCACAGCGCGAGTGCCTGCGCGATCTGCGGGTCGTCGTGGCGGTTGCCGTGACCGAGCCGCAGCGCGCGCGCGAACCGCGCGAGCGAGTGACCGGCGCGGTCGAGCCCGCTCAGCACGGCGCCGCGCCGCAGCCGCACCGCCGCCTCGTCGAACGCGACCTCGAGCTCGCTGCCGAGCAGCGCGCTGACGGTGCTGCCGCGCAGGCACGCGAGCAGGGCCTTCACCGCGATCTCCTGGGTCGCGTGCTGGAACGCGTACGCGCCGAGCCGCTTGAGGCGATCGCCGTAGCTGCGGTCGACGCCGCGCAGGTTGCGCTCGAGGTGCTCGTCGGCGACGAGGTTCAGCAGGTGACCGAGCCCCTCGGCGTGCGCCTGCTTCCACAGCCGCTGCGCCTCCTCGCCGCGATGATAGCGGTGATGACCGAGCTCGTGGAGGACGAGGCCCTCGACGATGTCGCGGCCGTTGGGCTCACCGCGCAGCATCGGCAGCGCCGACACGTAGATCTTGCTCTGCTCGAGGTGCGTGTACCCGAAGTCGCGCTCGGCCGACGTCATGTGCACGCGGAACAGCCGCCCGGTCAGCTCGACGCCGCGCCGCACGCCCCACGCGAACACCTCGGCCACCCGCCCGAGCTGCGGGTGGCTGCCGGTCGCGTCGAGCAGCTGGGTGGCGGCGAACCGGCGGGCCGGCGCGCTGGCCGACTGCTCGAGCAGCCGCGCGCACCGGGCCTCGAGCTCGGGCTTCGGGACCCGGAGGACCGAGACCTGGATCATGACGTCGAGCATCCGGCGGCTCGAGCACGCGGCCTCGCCACCGATCAGGCCGGCGTCGAGGATGCCGTCGGCGACCGCGAGCAGCAGCTCGTGCGCCAGCCGCGGCAGGACCTGCAGGCCCTCGGCGGTCTCGTCGTCGGCGATCTCGTCGATCAGCACCGGCAAGCCGCTGGCATCGCCGAGCGCCAGCAAGCACCGCGCGGCGTCCCGCCGCAGGTGGAGCGGCCGATCGGCACCGACCTCGAGGAACCGGCGGAGCGCGAGGGCGATCGCGGGACGGCGCTCCGGGTGATCGAGCAGCTGGCGGACCGCCGGCTGGTACGCGTGGTGGTGGGGCGCATCGACGAGCTCGAGGGCGACGTCCATGGGGGCGGCGAGCTCGACGAGCTGGGCCCAGTCGCTGCGCCGGAACCAGGCGTCGGCCGGCGCCCGGACCGCGGCGAACGCGCGGGCCAGCTGCGCGGTGTCTCCGATGCCGTGCAGCCCGAGGCAGAGATGAAACTGGTGCTCCGGTGGGAGCTCGCTCGCGGCGGCCACCGCGCGGGCGCGGTCGATCGCTGCCGCGCTGTCCCACAGCCCGATGCTCGCGAGCACCGGCACCGGCGCCGGCAGCTCGGCGAGCCGGGCGAGGAGCTCGGCGAGGCGTAGCTGCCCGACCTCACCGAGGAGCAGCAGGCCGAGCACGGCTTCCTGGACGACGGTCCGGCGCGGGTGGGCGCACCACGCGACGAGCCGATCGGGATCACTGCAGGCCCGGACCTCGTCCATCAGCTCGAGCGGCACCGGGGTGGGCTCCGGTCGTGCGAGCTGCGGGATCCCGTCGAGGCGCGCGATCCGCGCGAGGTGCTCGCGGGTCGCGCCGTCGGCGTCCGCGGCGCGATCGAGGATCGTCGCCTGGACCACGGCGAGCGGGACCGCGCCGGACTCGACGAGCGTCATCACGATGCGAGCCGCGGCGACCCCGACGTCGGTGCCGACGCGGACCGCCGCGGTCGAGGCCAGGCTGTCGCTCGCGAAGCGGCGGAACCGCTCGACGTCGCGGTAGCGCAGGAACGCGAGCACCTCGGCGATGCCGGTCCACAGCGTGCGAGCAGCGATCCTTCCGGGCAGCGCATCGATCCGCTCGAGGGTCGCGCCGAGGTCGCCCGCGGCCTCGAGCCAGCGCGCGAGCGCGTAGTCGTGGGCCTCCCACCGCCACAGCCGCGCATGAGCGAGCGGCGGCAGCTCGGTCGCCGCCTGCCACAGCACCACGGTGAGCCGGTCGAGCTCGTCCTCGTGCTCGCGGCTGGTGCCGGCGAACCGGTCGAGCTGGCGCGCGACATCCTCGAGGGGATCGTCGCAGCCGAGCAGGGCGGCGCACGCGGCGACGCTCGTCATCGCCGGCCGCGGCGCGAGGGCCGCGCACAACCCGGTCACCGGCGCTTCGAGCGCCGGTGCGAGCGCGAGCGCGAGCGCCGCGGCATCGCACGTCGCGATCCGATCATGCTCGGCGACCGTGAGCCCGCGGCGGCGGTGGCTCGGGGACCGCACGACCGCGACCGGCTTCGCGAGCTCCGCGAGCTCCGCGACCTTCAGCGCCCACGCGCGCACCAGCGGGTGCGGATGCTCGACGAGGGCTCTCGCGACCGCGAGCTCGCGATCGCGGGGTAGCGG
>JALZOI010000053.1 GCA_030857245.1 Myxococcota bacterium | reverse complement strand
GCTCGGCAGCGAGCCGGCACAGCCCGCCGGTCTTGAGCCGGGTCGTCGCGGCGACGACGGCCGGGACGTCGGCGAGGTCGAGGTCGGCGATCCGGACCGCGAGATCGAGGGCCTGACCCTGATGACACCGCACGAGCGCGCTCACCGCGGTGCGCTGCGCGATCAGCTCGGCCGCCGGCGGCAACCCGAGCTCGGCGAGCTCGGCGAGCGCCCAGAAGTACATCCACGAGCCCGTGTTGATCGCGAGCGGGACGCCGATCAGGCGGTGCAGCGTCGGGGCGCCGCGGCGATCCTCGGAGCCATCCTCGACGTCATCGATGATCAGCGAGCCGGCGTGCAGGAGCTCGATCACGAGCGGCAGCCGCTCGCACATCGCCGCGGGCGGCCCGCCGCCGAGCGTCCAGCCGGCGCGCACGATCGTCGTGCGCAGCTCCTTGCCGGGTCGCGCGAGGAACTCCGCGGCGGGGCCGGCGAGCGCGCGCCGCCACACCGCCGCGGGCACGGTGCCGTCGAGCGAGCTGACGCCCGACTCGGAGAGCGCTCGATCGAGCGCGGTGATCGTCCGGGGCAAGGACGCGGGGATCGCGAGCTGCTTCACGTGGCCTCCATGCCGAAGACGGCGCGCAGTGACAGCCCGCGGGGCGGGCGGCCGACGAGGATGCGCGCGCGATCGAGCGCGGTGAGCTCGAGCGCATAGAACCGCTGGATGATCGCCTCGGGCAGCCGGTAGAACCGCGACAGCACGTGATAGCGCTGGGCCGGCGGGAACCACTTGAACAGCATCCCGTTGAGCCGCAGCGCGAAGTCGAGCTGGCGTGCGTGGCGCCCGGCGAGCTCGTCGAGCGCGGGCCCGAACAGCTGGTCCGCGGGGCGGTCCGCGACGAAGGCGGCGAGCCGGGCGGCGATCGGGAACGAGTAGCCGGTGACGGGATGGAACCAGCCACCCGCGTAGCCGGCGACCAGCGGCGCGCCGCCGTCGGGCGGGTCGCCCTTCCAGGGCAGCGCCAGGACGCCGACCTCCTCACGCACGACCTCGGCGATCGCCCACCCCTTCGCCGCCGCGTAGCGGAGGATCTCGGTGCGCAGCTCGGTGACGTCCAGCCGGGTCGCGTCACTGAAGTACGTGTCCTCGATCAGCAGGCGGTCGGGCGCGAGCGGCAGCACGTACACGAACCGGAAGCCGTCGCGCTGCGGGACGGTCGCGTCCATCAGCAGCGGGCGCTCGAGGCCGTGCGGCCCGGTGAGCCGGACCTCCATGCCGAGGAACTTCTGCCACCCACACGCGCTCGGCACGGCGTGATCGGGCCCGCGCGCTTCGATCACCGCGCGCGCGCGCAGCGTGAAGAGCGAGCCGTCCTGCGCCTGGACGGTCACGTGATCGGTGGCGACCTCGACCGCCGTGGTCCGGGTCAACAGCTGCGAGCCCGCGACCGCGAGGGCATGCGTGACCCGCTCGGCGAGCCGCTCCGAGGTCACGCACGCATACCCGGAGTCGAGCTGGCGGCGGTGCTCGGGGAAGGCGACCTCGTAGCCGGGCCACCGCGTGACCACGAGCGGCTCGATCCAGCCCGCCGTCTCGGCGGTGATGTCCGCGGCGTGGAAGCACCAGGTGTGGTTGCCCCCCGGCGCCTCGCCGCGCTCGATCATGGCGATCCGAGCGGTCGGTTGCCGGGCCCTGATCGCGAGTGCAATCAGCCCGTTGGCGAGGCCGCCGCCCACGAGGGCGTAATCCGTATCGACGATCACTTGCTAGCTTCGATGACCAGCTAGCGGCGGGGTTACCGCAAAACGTTCACCAGATCGGTCACCGCGAGCGTGACGGCGCGTACCGTGCGCCCGCGACCCTCAGCGCTCGAACCGAAACAGCGCGAGGCCGAGCGCCAGGAACGCGACGCCAAACCCGGTCACGGCGGCGACCGCGGGCGCGATGTCGAGGAGCGTGGTCCCGTCCCGTACGAGCACGTCGTAGTAGCCCTCGAGCGCCCAGCTATGGGGCACCGCGAGCCCGAGGCTCTTCATGAAGGGGGGCATCAGCAGCCGCGGCAGCATGCAGCCGCCCAGCATGCCCATCACGAGCAGCACGACGGACCCGATCCCGCCGAGCTGCTTCTCGCTCCCGCCGATCGCGGCGAACAGCAGGCCGAGCGAGACCGCGCAGAACACGACCGCGAACGAGAGCCCGACCAGCGCGACCGGCGACCCCGCGACGCGCATCCCGAACGCGACGGCGCCGACCCCGAACAGGAACGCGAGCTGCGCGAGGCCGACCAGGTAGTACGGCACGAGCGTCGCGAGCAGCGCCTGCCAGCGCGGCACGGGCGCCGCGAGCAAGCGGCGCCACGTCCCGGTGCGGCGCTCGCCGGCGAACGCCATGGCGACGGTGAGAGCGATGAAGAAGCCGAACAGCACCGCGTTGCCCGGCACCGCGACCTGGAAGCTCGTGATCCCGTCGAGCGGACGCGCCATCCCCGGCGGTGACCGCGCCTCGACGATCGGCGGCCGCGAGCCCAGCGGTGGACCGAGCGCCCGGATCACGATGCCGGTGAGCGCGCCTTGCAAGGGGCCGCGGGCCTGCGCCGGCGCGCCGAGGTCGATCACGAGCTCGACGGGCCGGTCCTCCTCGACGATCAGCCCCGCCTGGACCGCCTCGGTCGCGACCGCGCTCCGCGCGGCCTCCGCGGTCGGGAACGGCACACCGGCGAAGCCCGGGGTCTCGGTGAGCGCGGCGGTGATCGCGGTGCCGCGGGCATCGCCGGGCTCGAACCACACCGCCACCTCTCGCCGCTCGCCGCGATCGGGCCCGAACCGGAACATCGACCCGAACGCGAGCATGAAGATGACGGGCAGCGCGAACAGGCTGATGAGCGCGCCCCGATCCCGTAGCAGCAGCCCGAGATCCTTGATGATCGCCGCGCGGATCACGTGTGGTCTCGGAGCGCGCGGCCGGTCAGTGCGAGGAACGCAGCCTCGAGGTTGGCCTCGCGCGACTGGATCCGCACGATCGTGGCGCCGGCGGCCTCGATCGCCAGGATCGCCGCGCCGAGGCCGTCCGTGGGCACCACGCGGAGCACGCGCCCCTCACGCACCACCGCACCATGGGCGGCCGCCGCGCTCGTCGCCGCATCGAGCACGGCGAGCGGAGCCTCGAGCTCGAGCACGATCGCGGTGCCGGCATGGCGCGCGATCAGCTCGCTCGTCGTGCCGGTCGCGACGATCGAGCCGCCATCGATGATCGCGACGCGATCGCACAGCGCCTCGACCTCCTCCATGTAGTGACTCGTGTAGACGATCGTCATGCCGTCGGCGCGGAGCGCGCGCACGGTCTCGAAGATGTGGTTGCGGCTCTGCGGATCGACGCCGACCGTGGGCTCGTCGAGGATCAGCAGCGCCGGGCGATGCAGGAGGCCGCCGGCGAGGTTGAGCCGCCGCTTCATGCCGCCGGAGTACCGCTTGACCTGCTCGCTCGCGCGATCCGCGAGCCCGACCACGCCGAGCGCCCACGCGATCCGCTCGGCGAGCAGGCCGCCGCGCAGCCCATAGAGCGCGCCGAAGTAGCGGAGGTTCTGCAGCGCCGACAGCTCCTCGTAGAGCGCCAGGTCCTGCGGCACCAGCCCGAGCTGCGCCTTCGCGGCATACGGCTCGCGCGCCAGATCGATCCCGGCGATCGCGACGGTGCCGCGGGTCGGGGTGACGACGCCGCACGCCATCGAGATTGCCGTCGTCTTGCCGGCGCCGTTCGGCCCGAGCAGGCCGAGGCACTCGCCCCGGGCGACCTCGAGATCGACGGCGCCGACCGCGGTGCGCGCACCGTAGTCCTTGCCGAGGCCTCGCAGGGCCAGCGCGGGCGGCGCGGTCATCCCGGCGAGCCTATCGGATCGGCTCCCGGAAATCGGGTGAGCCGCGTCGCGATCTCGCCGGCGAGGCACCGCTACATGCGGTGCTTGATCGCGCTCAGCCGATCGTGGGTCTGCTTCTGCTGGGGCAGCAGCTGGTTCGTCACGAGGCTGCGGGTCGCGGCATCGAGGTCGTCGAGATCGGACTTGTAGTCCTTGAGCCCGTGGTCCTCGCCTTCCTCGAGCGCGGCGATCGTCGCCTTGTCGCCGAGCACCTTCGCGCCGCCCTCGACGGCCTTGGCGAAGACGCCCCAGGGGCCGGAGCCGGTCGCGGGCTCGCCGCCGGCCGCGATCACGGCCTCCTGCAGCACCATCACGCGGTCCTGGTGGGACTTGAGGTTGACGAGCAGCTCGTCACGCATCGTGCTGATGTCATCGAGCTTGTCGAGCGCCATCTGGTAGGTCTCGACCGCCGAGATCTCGCCGCGGAGAAAGCTGTTCAGTTGCTCGACGCTGGATTTCGTTCCCGTGATTGTTCTCCTGGTCAGGGTTGTTCGTGCATGACGTATTGCAAGTCGCATACACGCTCTTGACACCGCACCTGCGAGGAGCTCGTAGCGGGCCGCGCGACGGCCCGATTGTCGGCGTCACGCCATCTGCTACCTCTGACTCGCGTGCTGCGTCAGCTCGATCTGTTCGCGGGCCCGGTGATGGCGTTCGACGCGAGCTTTCGCGACCTGCGCCGGCACGAGCTCGCCGATGGGGCGTGGGTCGATCACGGTGAGCGGCCACGACCTGCTGTTCGAGGAGCTCGAGCGCGGGCTCGCGTGGCAGTCGGAGCAGATGAAGCTGTAGTACCGCACGGTCACGGCACGACGGCGCGCGACCTGGACCAGGCGAGCGGGGCGACGGTCTCGCTCGGCCAGCCGCGCCGGTTTCTGCTGAAGCCGACCGGGCCTGGTTCAAGGACTACTGATCGCGCGCAGGATGCTGGGGCTTCACCACGCCCGCGTCGTCGTCGTTGCTGGGATACCTGGATGGCGACCCAGCCGCGAGTCGTGGTGAAACCCCGGCGAACCCTCATCGATGCAGTGCGATCAACGTGCCTTGTTCCGGCCGGATCGGGACCGGAGCAAGGCGCGCGTGCGCGTCCGGACCCACGCGCGGGAGCGCGACGCGGAACCGTGCGACGGACCACGCGCGCCACCCATCGCACCAAACCGTCGCGTGCCACCGCGCGCGGGTGTCGACCGATGGATGCAATGGGCGCACACGCCCGGGTTCGAACACGCTCCGTAAAGACACCATAGACATGCATGGTTGTTGCTCGGGCTGCGGGCATGACCCGCATTCGGAGCACGCAATACCTCGGGCTCGACGCGGTCGAGCTGATCGACGGCACCACGCGCATGGTGATCGTTCACGCGATCGGACCACGCATCGCCGTGTTCGGCACGGTCGGTCGCGACAACCTCCTCTACTGGGATGACGCCGGCGAGCACCGCCATGGCGAGTGGCGCATGTATGGAGGCCATCGCTTGTGGACCACGCGTCCGGATGCCGACGAGAGCGAGGAGACCTTCGCTCCCGACAACCTGCCGTGCACCGTTCGCGAGCAGGCCGATGGCGTGGAGGTCACCGCACCTCCGAACGCGTCTCGCATCGAGAAGTCGATCGCCGTGACGGTCCGCGACGGCCGCTGGATCCTCGAACACAAGCTCCGCAACTGCGGGAGTTTATTGTGGGCCGGCGGGCTGTGGGCGCTCACCTGCACGCTGCCAGCGCCGGCGACGCACTACCGGATCCCTCTCGAGCCGACCGCGGAGTCCTGGGACGTCCTGACGATGGTGATCCCACGCCGCTGGGCCGGGCACACCTCGCGCCTCGACGATCCGCAGTTCTCGTTGCGCGAGGACGCGCTCGAGTTTCGTGCGCTGGGAGATGAGGCCAAGCGGATGATCTACGCACCGCGCGGCACGATCGTGATGACCGATCCCGATCGCGGCACGCTCGTCAAAACATCAGAGCTCCAGGCCGGCACGTACCCGCGCGCCACCAACCTCGCCGTGTACCTCGGACCGCGGAGCTTCATGGCGGAGATCGAGACCATGAGTCCGAGCGCGACGCTGCTCCCGGGACAGCAACTCGTGCATGTCGAGACCTGGGCGCACACGGAACCAACCTGATGGGCCGGGTATGTGACGTGCACCGGCTCCTCGTCGCGGGCTCTGGCCCGCTGCCTTCACCTTCACGAGGTTGTTCATGACGCGTACTCGGGAGTCCATCATCTGCCTGTCCCATCTGCGCTGGAACTTTGTCTATCAGCGTCCGCAGCATCTTCTGAGTCGTTGCGCCAAGGAACACAACGTCGTCTTCTTCGAGGAGCCGATGCTCGACGCGACCGCGCCGACGCTCGAGCTCCGCAAGGATGGCGACGTCACCATCGCCGTGCCGCACCTCGCGCCGGGGACGCCTCACGACGTCATCGAGGCCTCGCAGCGGACGATGATCGATCGGGTCCTTTACGAGCTCGACAATCCACGCCCGGTGCTCTGGTACTACACGCCGATGTCGCTCGCCTTCACGCACCACGTGAAGGCCCGCGCGGTCGTCTATGACTGCATGGACGAGCTGTCGCTGTTCCACGGCGCGCCGCCCGCGCTGACCGAGCGCGAAGCGCTGCTGCTCAAGCACGCGGACGTCGTGTTCACCGGCGGCCACAACCTGTACGCGCACAAGAAGACGACGACGCAGCACCGCAACATCCACGCGTTCCCCTCGAGCGTCGACGTGCCGCACTTCGCGCAGGCCCGCGAGCCGCTCGCGGATCCGGTGGACCAGGCAGAGATCCCGCACCCCCGGATCGGGTTCTTCGGCGTGATCGACGAGCGCCTGGACATCGAGCTGCTCGACGCCGTCGCGGTCGCGCGCCCGGACCTCCACTTCGTGATGGTGGGGCCGGTCGTCAAGATCGATCCGGCCCGGCTCCCCGACCGCCCGAACATCTACTGGCTCGGCGGCAAGACGTACCAGGAGCTGCCGTCGTACCTCGCGGGCTGGGACGTCGCGATGTTGCCGTTCGCGCGCAACGAGTCGACGCGCTTCATCAGCCCGACCAAGACGCCCGAGTACCTCGCCGCCGGCAAGCCGGTCGTGTCGACGTCGATCACCGACGTCGTGCGCCCGTACGGCGACCAGGGCCTCGCGTGGATCGCGGACTCGGCGGTCGACTTCATCGACGCCATCGATCAGGCGCTGGCCTCCGAGCGCAACGCGCGCGTGGCGCAGGCCGACTCGTTCCTCGCCGACCTGTCATGGGACCGGACGTGGCGCGAGATGTGGGCGCATGTCGAGCGCTCGATCCAGACCCGCGCGGCGCTGCGCTCCTCCGGCATGCAGCCGGTCCAGCCGGTGCGCGCGGCCGCCGGCGGCTCGGTGGCGCAGCAGCGTAGCGGCAAGGCGGGGGCCTGACCCGATGTTCGATTACCTCATCGTCGGAGCGGGCTACGCCGGCAGCGTGCTCGCCGAGCGGCTCGCGGTGGGCTCGAACAAGCGGGTGCTGATCTGTGACAAGCGCCCGCACATCGGCGGCAACGCGTTCGATCACTACGACGACCACGGCCTGCTCGTGCACAAGTACGGGCCCCACATCTTCCACACCAACAGCGCGGTGGTGTTCGACTACCTGTCGCGGTTCACGGCGTGGCGCCCGTACGAGCATCGCGTGCTGGCGTCGGTCGATGGGCAGCAGGTCCCGATCCCGATCAACCTCGACACCGTCAACCGGCTCTACGGGTTGTCGCTGACATCGTTCGAGCTCGAGGCGTTCTTCGCGAAGGTCGCGGAGAAGGTCGAGCAGGTGAAGACGTCCGAGGATGTCGTGATCAGCAAGGTCGGTCGCGAGCTGTACGAGAAGTTCTTCCGCGGCTACACGCGCAAGCAGTGGGGCCTCGATCCGAGCGAGCTCGATGCGTCGGTGACCGCGCGGGTCCCGACGCGGACCAACCGCGATGATCGCTACTTCACCGACACCTACCAGGCGATGCCGCTGCACGGCTACACCCGGATGTTCGACAAGATGCTGGCGCATCCGAACATCAAGGTCATGGTCAACACCGACTACCGCGAGATCAGCGAGCTGATCCCGTACCGCGAGATGATCTACACGGGTCCGGTCGATGCGTTCTTCGACTACACGTACGGCAAGCTGCCGTATCGCTCGCTCGAGTTCCGCCACGAGACCATCAACGAGGCGCGCGTGCAGGCCGTGGGCACCGTGAACTATCCCAACGAGCAGGCGTACACGCGGATCACCGAGTTCAAGCACCTCACCGGGCAGGAGCACGCGAAGACCAGCGTGGTCTACGAGTACCCCCGCGCCGAGGGCGATCCGTACTACCCGGTGCCTCGGCCCGAGAATGCAGTACTTTACGAGAAGTATCGCGAGCTCACGAAGACGCAGCCCCGCGTGCACTTCGTCGGACGCCTCGCCACGTACCGCTACTACAACATGGACCAGGTCGTCGCCCAGGCGCTCAAGCTCTACGCCGAGCTCAGCGCCGCGGACGTCGGCCACGACACGGAGACGACCCATGGCAACGGGCGATCGATCGAGCAAGCCATCCATCGCGGCGTGGGCGGGGATCGAGTGCACGGTCAACCGAGTCGGTGATCAGTACTTCGATCAGTCGGTCCGCTCGGGGCACCACGATCGCATCCAGGATCTCGACCTGATCGCGGACCTCGGCGTCCAGCGCGTGCGGTACCCGGTCGTCTGGGAGCGCACGGCGCCGGGGGCGCTCGAGGACGCGGACTGGTCGTGGTCGGACGCGCGGCTCGCGCGGCTCGCGGAGCTCCGGATCCCGCCGATCGTCACCCTGCTGCATCACGGATCGGGACCGCGCTACACGAGCCTCGTCGACGAGGACTTTCCCGAGCACCTGGCGCGCTATGCGCGGGCGGTCGCGGAGCGCTATCCGGACGTCGACACGTACACCCCGGTCAACGAGCCGCTGACCACCGCGCGGTTCTCGGGGCTCTACGGTCACTGGTATCCCCACGGCCATGACGAGCGCACGTTCCTGCGCGCGCTCGTCAACGAGTGCCGCGGCACCGCGCTCGCGATGCAGGAGATCCGCGAGGTCAATCCGGCGGCGCAGCTGGTCCACACCGAGGATCTCGGCTACACGCACGCGACCCCGAAGCTCGCGTACCAGGCGCGCTTCGACAACGAGCGGCGCTGGCTCGGCCTCGATCTGCTGTGTGGCCGCGTCAGCGTCACCCATCCGTTGTGGCAGCACCTGCGGAGCCACGGGATCAGCGAGCGCGAGCTGCGCTGGTTCGCCGATCATCCGTGCGTGCCCGATGTGTTCGGGTTCAACTACTACGTCACCAGCGAGCGCTTCCTCGACGAGCACCTCGATCGGTGGCCCGCGTGGGCGCACGGCGGCAACGGGCGCCACGCCTACGCGGATGTCCATGCCGTGCTGGCGGGGCGGACCGCGGGCGTCGGCAAGCTGCTGACCGACGCGTGGCGACGCTACGGCCGGCCGGTCGCGCTCACCGAGCTGCACATGGGGTGCACGCGCGAGGAGCAGCTGCGCTGGTTGCTCGACATCTATGACCGCGTCCACGTCGCCAAGCAGGAAGGCGTCCCGGTCGTCGCGATCACCGCGTGGTCGGTGTTCGGCGCGTACGACTGGAACTGTCTCGTGACCCGCTGCGATGGCGTCTACGAGCCCGGACTGTTCGACGTCCGGGGCCCTGCGCCGCGCCCGACCGCCCTCGCGTCCGCGTGGCGAGCCATCGCGCGCGGCGAGCGGCCGACCCACCCTGCTCTCCACGGCATCCCGTGGTGGCAACAGGCACTACGTCGCGAAGGAATCGCTGCATGAAGAAGAAGGCACCCCCACCGAGCGAACGCTGGTACGCGCGCAGCGCCCACCCGCGGCCCCAGCTCCAGCGCGATCGGTGGCGCAGCCTGGACGGCACCTGGGACTTTGCCTACGACGATGACCGGCGCTGGCCGGATCCGCGCACGGTGCAGTTCGATCGCAAGATCCGGGTGCCCTACCCGCCCGAGAGCGAGGCGAGCGGGATCGGCGACACCGGGTTCCATGCCGTGTGCTGGTACCGGCGCACGGTGCAGCTCACCACCGAGGAGCGGGCCCAGCGCCTGCTCCTCCACTTCGGCGCGGTCGACTACGCCGCGAAGGTCTGGGTCAACGGGCACCCCGTCGCGGAGCACGAGGGCGGTCACACGCCGTTCTTCGCCGACGTCACCGAGGCGATCGCCGGCCGCGACGCCATGGAGGTCGTGGTGCGCGCCCTCGACGATCCCCATGATCTCGGGCAGCCCCGCGGGAAGCAGGACTGGCTCGAGAAGGCGCACGAGATCTGGTACCCGCGCACCACGGGGATCTGGCAGACCGTGTGGCTCGAGCCGGTGCCGCACCAGAGCCTGCGGCGCGTCCAGTGGACGCCCTACCTCGAGCACTGGGAGATGGGGCTCAGCGTCGAGCTCGGTGGCCCGATCGAGCCCAACATGACGGTGCGCGTGCGGCTCCGGCACGGCGAGCAGATGATCGCCGACGATCGCTATGGCGTGACGACGCACGAGCTCGCCCGCCGCATCGTGTTCGCCGATCCCGGCATCGACGATCACCGCAACCACCTGCTGTGGAGCCCCGCGCACCCGACGCTGATCGAGGCGGAGATCGATCTGTATGTCGGCGAGCGGCGCGTCGACTCGATCTGGAGCTACACGGCGCTGCGCTCGGTCGGCGTGCAGGGCAACCGGTTCATGCTGAACGGCCGGCCGTTCTTCCTGAAGATGGTGCTCGATCAGGGCTACTGGCCCGACACGCTGATGGCGCCGCCCGACGTCGCGGCGCTCCGCAAGGACGTCGAGCTGATCACCGCCCTCGGCTTCAACGGCGTGCGCAAGCACCAGAAGCTCGAAGATCCGCGCTGGCTGTTCTTCTGCGACCTGCTCGGCGTCATCGTCTGGGCGGAGATGCCGAGCCCGTACCGGTTCGGGCCCGGCGCGGTCCGCCGGCTGGTCGACGAGTGGACCGAGGCGATCCGGCGGGACTCCTCGCATCCGTGCATCGCGGCGTGGGTGCCGCTCAACGAGTCGTGGGGCGTCCCGGATCTGCCGACCAACCCCGCGCATCGGGACTACGTGCGCGCGCTGTATCACCTGACGAAGACGCTCGATCCGAGCCGGCCCGTCGTCGGCAACGACGGCTGGGAGCACGTCGCCACGGATCTGGTCACGATCCACGACTACGCGTCGAACCCGACGGTGCTGCGCGAGCGCTACGCGACGCCGGAGTCTGTCGCGCTCGTCCTGGAGCGCCAGCAACCCGGCGGCCGCGCGCTCACGCTGCCCGGGTTCTCGCTGAGTCAGGCGCCCGTCATACTCTCGGAGTTCGGCGGCATCGCGCTGCTCGACGAGGGCTCCGCGCCCGATCCCGAGCTCGGGTGGGGCTACAGCCGCGTCGAGAAGCCGGAGGATCTGGCGCTCGCCTACGAAGGCATCCTGCGCGCGCTCCACGCGTGCCGCGGCATCGCGGGGTTCTGCTACACGCAGCTCACCGACACCTTCCAGGAGAAGAACGGCCTCCTGACGATGGGCCGCGAGCCCAAGGTCGAGCTCGCGCGGATCGCGCTCGCCACCCGCGGCAAGCGCAAGGCCGTGATGATGGACGTCGATCCGGAGGTGTGACGTGCCCGCGATCTACAAGCGGCAGCTGACGAAGCCCGACGGGCGCGAGCTCGTGCTCTACGCGCGGGCCCCCCTCGACGAGGCGATCACCGCCCCGGCGGCGGGCCTGCGCGGACCGTCGAGCTCGCACCTCCGCTGGCACCCGCTGCGCGGCGAGTGGATCATCTACGCCGGCCACCGGCAGAACCGGACGTTCCTGCCACCACCGGAGTGGAACCCGCTCGCGCCGTCGCGGGATCCCGAGCATCCGACGGAGGTGCCCGAGGGCGCGTGGGATGTCGCGGTGTTCGAAAATCTGTTCTCCGCGCTCGGCAGCGATCCCGAGCTCAGCCCGCCGGCGGCGATCGTGCCGACCGCGCCGTGCGGCGGGCGCTCGGAGGTCATCGTGTTCGCGCAGGACCCGGCGACCTCGCTCGGTGCCCTGCCCCTCGATCACCTCGAGCTCGTGCTCGCGGTGTGGGCGGAGCGGACGGCGGTGCTCGGCGCGCGCGAGGACGTCGCGTACGTGATGCCGTTCGAGAACCGCGGCGTCGAGGTCGGCGTCACGCTGCACCACCCGCACGGCCAGATCTACGCGTATCCGTTCGTGCCGCCGGCCGCCGAGCGCGAGCTCGCGCTGATGAAGGCGCACCACGACCAGCAGGGACGCGGCCTGCTCGACGAGATGATCGCCGCCGAGGTCGAGGCGGGCGTGCGCACGCTCCACGTCACCGAGCACGCGCTCACGTGGGTGCCCGTGTGCGCCCGCTGGGCGTACGAGCTGTGGATCGCGCCGCGCCGGCCGGTCGCTGCACTCGGCGAGCTCGCCGACGACGAGCGGCGCGAGCTCGCGAAGGCGCTGCAGCTCGCGCTCCGCAAGCTCGATGCGCTGTGGCGGCGGCCGATGCCGTACGTGCTCTCGGTGCACCAGGGCCCGGCGAAGGGCGTGCATCCGTACGCCCACGCGCACATCCAGATCTATCCGTGGCTCCGCATGCCCGGGCGCCAGAAGTTCCTCGCCGGTAGCGAGATCGCCGCCGGCGCGTTCACCGCCGACACCCTGCCCGAGGACAAGGCGGCGGAGCTGCGCGCCGTGGAGGTCACGTGATCCAGACATCGGCACCCGGTCGCGTCAACCTGATCGGCGAGCACACCGATTACAACGATGGCTTCGTCCTGCCGACGACGATCCCGCAGCAGGCAACCGTCGAGCTCCGGCTCCGCAAGGACGATCGGATCGTCGTGTGGAGCCGCGAGATGGGGTCGTGGGCCGACTACCGCCTCGGCGAGGAGCGGCGCCGCGGCGGGTGGCTCGACTACGTGATGGGCTGCACCGCCGCGCTTCGCGAAGCCGGTCACCACGTCGGCGGCGCGGAGCTGCGGATCTCGTCCGACGTGCCGGTCGGCAGCGGGCTGTCGTCGAGCGCGGCCCTCGAAGTCTCGGTGCTGCGGGCGCTGCGCCAGGCGTTCGCGCTGCCGATCGCTGACATCCCGCTCGCGCTGCTCGGTCAGCGCGCCGAGAACGAGCTCGTCGGGGCGCCGGTCGGCGCGATGGATCAGCTCGCCGCCAGCCTCGGCGCCGCCGGGCACGCGCTGTTCATCGACATCCGCACCCTCGACGTCCGCCGGGTCCCGCTGCCGGCGGCGGATCTGATCGTGATCAGCTCGGGGCTCCGTCACGACCACGTCGCCGGCGGCTATCGCACGCGGCGCGCCGAGTGCGAGGAGGCGGTGCGGCTGCTCGGCGTCGCCTCGCTGCGCGACGTCCCCGTCGAGGATCTGCCGCGCGTCGACGCGTTGCCCGAGCCCTTCCGCCGGCGCGCCCGCCACGTGGTCACCGAGAACGCGCGCGTGCTCGCGGCGGTCGCCGCCATCGAGGCGGGTGATCTGCGCGAGCTCGGCGCGCTGTTCGCCGCGTCGCACCGCTCGATGCGCGATGACTACGAGGTCTCGGTGCCGGGGATCGATGCGCTCGTCGCGGTCGCGGACGCCGATCCCGCGGTCCACGGCGCGCGGCTCACCGGCGGCGGGTTCGGCGGCTCGATCGTCGCGCTCGCAGCGCCGGGTACCGGACCGGCCGCGGCCAAGCGGATCGCCGGTCGCTACCTGATCCAGACCAGCAACGTCCCGCAGATCCTGGTGGCGGGACCTGGGCGGGCATCATGAGACCCATCGTCATCACGGGCGCGACCGGCACGCTCGGCCGCGCCTTCCAGCGGCTGTGCGGCGAGCGGGGCCTCGCGTGCCACGTGACCCGGCGCGACGAGCTCGACATCGCTGATCCCGACTCGGTTGTCGCCGCGATCCAGCGCTTCGAGCCCTGGCTCGTCGTCAACACGGCCGGCTACGTCCGCGTCGATCATGCCGAGGACGATCACGAGCGCTGCCACCGCGAGAACGCGCTCGGCCCCGAGCTCCTGGCGCGGGCGTGCGCGCGCGACGGCGTGCAGCTCCTGGCGTTCTCGTCGGATCTCGTGTTCGATGGCGAGAAGGGCGCGCTCTACGAGGAGCACGATGCCGCGGCGCCGCTCGGCGTCTACGGGCGCACCAAGCTCGAGGCCGAGCAGCGGATCCTCGCGGCGCACCCCGCCTCGCTGATCATCCGCACGAGCGCGTTCTTCGGGCCGTGGGACGAGCACAACTTCGTGACGATGGCGCTCCGCGAGCTGTCCGCCGGCCGCGAGCTCCGCGCCGCGCACGACTGCCACGTCTCGCCGACGTACGTGCCGGACCTCGTGCACACCTCGCTCGATCTCGCGATCGACGGCGAGCGCGGCCTCTGGCACCTCGCGAACGAGGGCGTCACCACGTGGGCCGACTTCGCGCGATCGGCCGCGCGGGTCGCGGGCCACGCCGAGGACCGCGTCCTGTCCGTCCCCGGCAGCGCCCTCGCCTGGCGGGCGCGCCGACCCCGATTCTCGGCGCTCGGATCGAGCCGCGGCTCGCTGCTGCCGCGCCTCGACGATGCGCTGCGTCGCTACCACCACGCCCGTACCCAGGAGACCCCGTGACCGATCGCTCGACCATCCTCGTGACCGGTGGCGCCGGCTTCGTCGGCAGCCACTTCGCCCGGCTCGCTCATGACAGCGGTCGCCGCGTCGTCGTCCTCGATGATCTCTCGGGGGGCACGCCCGCCGTGCTGCCGGCGGAGATCCCGCTCGTCGTCGGCGACATCGGCGACGAGCACCACGTCCGCCGGATCTGCCACGAGCACGGGGTCGGCGCGGTCGCGCACTTCGCCGGCAAGATCCAGGTCGGCGAGTCGGTGACCGATCCTGCGAGCTACTTCGACGTCAACCTCGTGCGCTCGCTCGGCCTGCTGCGCGCGATCCGCGACGAGGGCATCACCGCGTGCCTGTTCTCGTCGACGGCGGCGGTCTACGGCAACCCCGACAGCGTCCCGATCCCGGAGAGCGCGCGCAAGGAGCCGGTCAATCCGTACGGCGCGACCAAGCTCGCGATCGAGTACGCGCTCGAGGCGTGGGATCGAGCGTATGGCCTGCGGTGGGCGGCGCTGCGCTACTTCAACGCGGCCGGGGCGCGGCCCGACGGCTCGCTGTGCGAGAACCACGAGCCCGAGACCCACCTGATCCCGCTCGCGATCGACGCGGCGATCGGCGCCCGCCCGCCGCTGACGATCTTCGGCGAGGACTACGACACGCCCGATGGCACGTGCATCCGCGACTACATCCACGTCCAGGATCTCGCGAGCGCGCACCTCCTGGCGCTCGCGCTGCTCGAGCGTGGCGAGAGCGTGGGCCCGCTCAACCTCGGCACCGGCCGGGGCTTCTCGGTGCGCGAGGTCATCGACGCCGTCCGCCGCGTGCTCGACCGGCCGGTGCCATGCACCGTCGGCCCCCGCCGCGCCGGCGATCCGCCGCGCCTCGTCGCCGATCCGGGCCGCGCGTTCGAGGTCCTGCGCTGGTCGCCGCAGCGCGCCGAGCTCGTGACCATCGTCGAGGACGCCGTGCGATCGCGAGCCCAGCGCGTCGCCGCCACGGTCGGCGCACCACGTCCTGCGCAGGAGGCGGCCGCTCCGCGCCATCGCTGAGCAGCGCGAGTCGACGCGCGCAGCTGCGCGCCGGCCTCGAGGAACGGTCAGCGCCGCGCCGCGCCCTCATGGCGCGTCGAAGCGCGCTGTGGGGAATGATGTCGAGCGAGTCGTCGACGCGCAGGTCGTGATCCCGCTGCGCATCGATGTAGTTGGATCGGCTTCTCGCGGCGCAGCGCATCGCGGTTCATCGGTCGACCGCCGCGGCGCTTCTTGTTCGCCGCGGCTGGCCTCCACATTTTTGCCATGCAGTGAGATTCTTCGCGCGCATCAGCGCGGAGCCTGCCCGTCTTCCACGAATTCGAGCACGGTTCCGTTGGCCGTTCCGACCAATACGCGCTGACCATTTGGGGTCACCCCGAGGGCCGTGAGCTCGCCGTAGCACAGCATCGTGAGTGCTTGCTCCGGCAGCTGGAGCGTTGCCGGCAGATGGATCATCGCTGATTCTCTCTCGATGCGCGCGGATTCGGACTGTTCGACCTCACCGAGGCTGCACCCATCTGTGAGGCGCAGCGTCTCGATCGTGTGACGATAGTCGAAGTCTTCGTACCCGTCCGGCTCGACGCCGCGCGACCGACGCCACGATGCGTGCACCACAAGGTGATCTCCGTCCTGCGCAATTCGGCCTTGTTTGAAGGCCCAATCCGTCGTGCAACCCATCGTGCTAAGACGCGTCTTCCAGCGAGTCTCCTCGTCGCAGACGAGCCAGACAGTCGCTTGCGCATCGATCAACGCGAGCGTCGCTCCATCGTCGAGGAACCGGGCCGTAGTGGAGGGTGCTCGATAGTGTCGCCTCATCTCCATCCGCGGAAGCTCGCGAATGATCTCACCGCGCGCGGAGTCCCAGAGCCGATAGCAGCCGTCATAACGACGGAGATCGCTAAACCGCAGCGCAGCCGTCGTGCCCTCTTGGTTCCATATGATCTGGTCGACTCTTTCCATCCGGGCACGCCAACTAAGCGAATCAGCGTCGGGGCGCGTCTCGCCATCGATCGTCACGACCTCGACCTCCGCGATACGGATCCCTCCGCCGCTGCGGATCGTCACGAAGGCCTTGGCGTCGGGCATCAGCGCCCACCCCTCACCGCCGCCGCCGAGCTGGCGGAGCGTCTCTCCAGAGTCGATGTCGACAAGGTCGATACCAGTATCGCTCAACACGGCGAGTCGTTCGGCGCCGTCAGCGCGTACGGTCGAGGGAAGGTCGTCGTCCGCGCGTCTGGATCCAAGAATGTCACGCTCGACGTCAGCATCGTGTTCCCATCGTTGATCCACGCGACGCCCCCCGAGCTGCTCCACGCAGGGTCCCATCCGCATTGTGATTCGCTCCGCCATCTCACGATTCCGCTCGCGACATCGATGACCTCGGTTGCCCACGACGTGCCCCGTGGTTTGGTCATGTCACGTTTCTGCGTAAGCGCAGCGTCACCGGCCGGTGACAACCAGACGTGATGGCCAGCGAACTCGGCAATGGGATCAGCGCGACCGACGCGCCACACGAGCACGCGACCGGAGTCGCTGGCCGCTGCCACCGTGGTGGTATCCCCAGACAACGCGAGGTGCTTCAACATCTCCGAGCTCTCGAACGGAGCCTCTAGTCTCCACACCAGCTCCATCGACGGCAGCCGCGAGATCGTAAAGCCGTCAGAGTGCTTCGCGGCGAGACCTGTACCGTCCGCAGAGAGAGCGGAGCACGAGGCTCCTTCGAGGGCGACCGCCGTGAAGACCTCTCCCGTCTGCAGATCCATCCCGACCAACCCTCGAGCCATCAGAGCCCACAGGACGCTGCTGCTCGCGCTGGCTTGCCGTGGTTGATCGCCTAACCGCCATGGTGAATCGCCGTAGATGCGCATCAATCTCATCGAGCAGCCTTTCGACGCCGGGTCGCGGAGGTGGTGCGAGCCATGCAACTCGAACAGACGTTCGAGCGGTAAGCGAACGTAATGCTGGCCGGCGTGCGGCGGTGGTCGAGCACGTCGCGCAACGCCTGCTCGGGGTCATGCTCGGATCGGTCGAGCATGGCGGCAGCTTCTTGGGCGGGGGGTCTCGCAACTCCACCCGTCGCGCTCGCGCTCGCGCGGCGCGACGGCGAAATCCGCCGCGACCCCCTTGATACCCCCTGAACGTTCGCCCGCCACCTCGACCTGGTGGGAACCTAGTGCGACTGCGGTCGATCTCGCAACGGGATGCGTTGGACATCTCGGGGCCCCGGCCGACGGCGCGTGCCGTGTGCTCGGGGCGCGTCGAGCGGCGGTCCAAGGGAGCGATGGTATCGATCGCCATCGCGGGAGCGATCGGCACGCGGGGCCGTGCGACCGCCTGGGTGGCGCGCGACCCGCCCTGGATCACCGCGAGCGATAGACGCCGCCGTGCCAGCGCGACCCGTTCCAGGCCAGCGCGATCCGTCGAACGTCGTCGCTCGCCGTGAGCTCGGGCGCGCACGGGTCGCCACAGACGGGCACGGCAGCGCACCGGTAAGGAGCTCTCGGAGTTGCGCGACCGTCACCACGACAGGTTCTCGTGAACCGGTGATGCAGTTGACCCACCCGTACGAAGGCGCGTCGTCCGGTCCAGCACCAGGCGTGCGGTCAGCGGCATGGGTCCAGCCGCCGAACGGCAAGGTCACGAGCGCCAGCCAGCGCAACGCAGCTTCGTAGGCGGCGACACCGGAGCTGTCTCCCGGCACCTCGCCTTTCTCGATCACCTCGCCGGCGACGAGCACCCGCCACTCCGACCGGCGGTGCGTCATGACGGAGGTCGTCTCGATCCATGCCTCGCGCGCCGCCTCGAGCAGGACCTTCGGTCGCGCGACGGTCCGGTCGGTGCCCCGGGCGAGGACGTTCGCGTCCCCCTTCGCTTCGGTGCGATCGACCACATGCTTCCAGCCGGGGTACGGGTGGCCGTGCGCGGCGGCCCACGCCTGCGCGGCCTCATGGGCAACGGTCCCGGAAGGGTCGCCGTCGGTGACGCCTCGCTGCTCGACCTCCCCCATCACGACGACGCGCCAGGCGGTCTGGTCGGTCGCCTGCTGGTAGGTGGTCTCGATCCATCAAGGTCGGAGCTGGTCGTCGCCATGAAGGTCGAGTGTGAACGTCACTCTACGCCAAGCCACACGCGCCCAGAGGTTCCTCCGACCTCATGGTCACGGCCGTACCGAAGCCATGTGAAGGCCGTTCGTGCGCATCCGGCAGCGGACCGGTGCCAGGAACGGTGGCGCGCCGTGGCGGGCCGGGTCTAGCGTCCCCCCGTGGACCCAGGGAGCGCATGGCGGGAAGAGAACACCGAGATGACACCCCGGATCGTGTCGGCGCGCCGCCGCGCGAACCTGGTGTGGCTCGTCGCTGCCCTCGCGGCACTACTCGCGGCGGGTGGGATCTCGCTGTTCGGCGCGCGCGCGGATGCCGGCACCGCGGCGCTCGAGCTCGAGGCCGAGCGAGTCGCGAACGCGATCGAGATCGCGGCGAAGAGCGCACACGTCCAGGCCGACGGCATCGCGGGCACGCCGATGGTGCGCTCCGCGATCTCCACCGATGCCGCCACGATGACCGACATCGCGCAGACCGAGATCCGGTTCTCGCGGAACCCGGGCGAGACCCTCGAGCTGTTCCAGCTGCGCGGCGATGAGGCCACCACGCTGCTGCGGCTGCCGCCCCACGGCACGCCGGTCAAGCTGGTACGCGGGCGGGAGAAGCGGCTCGAGAACTCCGGTGGCGGAGGGCTCGACGTCGTGGCCGGCGCACCGATCGTGCCGCAGGATCCGAAGGACACCACGGCGGTCGCCGGCCAGGTCGCGATCTCGATCCCGGTCGATCTCGCCAGTGCGCGACGCCAGCTCATGACGCTCACCAACCACGCGACGATCGAGGGCGTCGGCCCGTCCCTGGTGCTGGTCCCGGGCGAGGCTCGCAGCGGCACCGCCGCCTCGGTGCCGGTGCGGCTCGACGAGTCGTGGCAGTTGCCCGCGGTCACGCTCTCGGTCCGGCTCCCCGATCAGCGGCCGCCGTGGGTCGCGCCCGCGCGGATCATCGCGCTCGCGCTCGGCGTCGCGCTGCTCGCGGTGTTCGTGCTCGGGATGCGCAAGCCGTCGCGGCACTGACC